>CANKOI010000049.1 GCA_947484175.1 Deltaproteobacteria bacterium | reverse complement strand
GTCCCCCGGTGCTGTACCAGACCCGCACGAGGCCGGAAGGAGCGTCGTGGACCGCCACGGTGTCGGAAGCGTCGAAGGTCCACATGCCGTCCCCATCGGTGGGCCGGGCGGCGGCGACGGCCATCAGGAGGGGGAGCATGTCCCCCCCTAGCCCGTTAGGAGCGAAGCATGCGCGTCCCCCGTCCCGTCCTTGCCCTGTTGATCGCTGCGTGCACCGGCGGCACCGACGAGGCGAGCAAGCCCGACACGGGCGCCGGCAGCGAGGAGACGGGGCTTCCCGACCGTACGGCCGTCTGCACCGAGGCCACCGCGATCGAGTGCGAGGACCAGATGTTCCAAGAGCTCTCGCTGCATGACGACAAGGTGAACAAGGGAGACGTGACCACCACCGTGGAAGGCAGCGACTTCGTCACGCTCGTAGACGCGACCTCGGGCGGGTCTAGCCGCGCGGCTGACAATGCGTGGGTGTATGTGCGCTTCACGCAGGAGGGCGCCGAAAAGCTCTCCATCGATGACGATACGGCGCTCTCTGACCTCACCTGGCACCTCGCTCTTCGGCGCTATGTGTTGCGTCTCAACGGCGGCGATGGCGGCCCCTCGTGCGTGGGGGTGTCGCCCGTCAGTCGTGCCACCTACGACGAAGTTGGTGAAGACGAAATCAGCGACGCCGAGTTTGAGATGGAGTCGTTCTACTCCGAGTCCTGCGAGCTGAGTACCGACGGAATCGGCACGGCGCTGACCGCCATGTCTGGCTGGTACGCATACTCGACGTGTGTCGAGACCACAGGCACGCCCTACTTGATGCAGCTTGACGATGGCCACGTGCTGAAGGTGGTGGTGGAGGCCTACTACGAGGGCGGCGGGCAGGCCGAGTGCAACGACGACGGCAGCACCGATGAGGAGAGCGGCTGGGTCACGCTCCGGTGGGCTTATCTCCACTGAGGATGGCGGTTCGGCCGGTCGAAGTTAGGGGTTGGACACAACCGGGTCGTCGATGGAGTCGCATCCTGCACCGCCACCTGAGCTTGAACCTCGCGACGCACAGCACCTCCGCCTGCTTGCCATCGGGCACGTGGTACTCGCGGGGTTCTGTTGTGCCGGCCTCTTGTTCGTGGTCGGTCACTGGTACGTGATGTCCGCCGCGGTGGAGTTCTTCGATAGGATTAAACCGCCCAATATAGATAATTCCCCGTCGGCATTCTTCGAGACGCTTCAGCTGCTGTACCCCTTGTTTGGAGCGCCAATGGCGCTTCTGCTGCTCGGCAACCTGCTCTCTGCGCATTTCATCGGCCTGCGCCAACACCGGACCTTTTCCATGGTCGTTGCGGTCTGCAACCTGTCGCAGGCGCCGTTCGGAACGGCGCTGGGCGTCTGCACGCTCCTCGTGCTTGTCCGGCCGGGCGTGCGCGCGGTCTATGCGTTCGGCGCCCCTCCCGCCTGACGGGGGTTGCCGCGGCTCAAGCCTCCGGGCAGCCCGTGGCGTCGAACTCTGAGGCCACGAACTCGCCGAAGTAGCAAGCCATCAGCCCGCCCGCCTCGTCGTACACGCGGTATCCGGCGTACGGTGGGCTCGCGCACGTGAACGTCGTCGTGAGGCTGTCCGCTTCGCTGCCGCCGGTTTCCAGAATCTTCTCATGGACGCGGATGTCTTCGTCGTCTTCGGAGCGGCCGGCGTAGGGCACGTCGTGGAACTCCACCACGCCGCTGCCGTCGTGCACCTCTGCGACCACTTCGGGCACGTCCACGGTGAAGGCGATTTGCAGCCGCAGCTCATCGCCGAGGCATTCGTTGACGGGGGTGCCGGAGATTTCGACGACCACGTCGGAGGTGAACGGTAACTCGCCGGTGTCCTCGGGTTCGGGAGCGCAGGCGGCGAGGAGGAACAACATCGGGTGGCCCTAACGTGGCTCGGGAAGGGCCGCCGGCTCGTCCGCCACCCCGGGAGGACCGGGGGACTTGGGGTCCGCATCGCCGGGCCGGGGCGGGCCGAACAGCACTTCGGGCGCGGGGCGGTAGTAGGTGTCGACCTGCTCCTGCTCGATCCACCGCATGCTCCCCGCTGTCTGGTACCCCACTCGCACATCGTCGAGGGAACGCACTTCGGCCTCGCGGTCCGGTGCGACCGGACGGTCCACGGCCATCAGCTCAGCGTACCGTTGCGGGTAGAGCGGCGTGAGGAGCGGCTCGGCCAACCCCTCGGGCGCGACGCTGAGGAAACTCTCGGGGTCATACTGGTCCGCGGCACCGAAGACGTGCCCCAGCTCGTGGGCGAGGGTCAGCTGGGCGTAGGCGGCGTTGGGATCGTCGAGCGAAACGAAGGTGACGGCCACCCGGCCTTGGTTGCTGCCGCGGCTGTCGGCGGCGAGATCGCCGGCCTCGCGACCGTACACGACGTATAGGCGGGCGTCCCAGTCATCGGGCTCGGCCCCGTGTTCGCGGGCCAGACCGTGCCAGTAACGAACGTAGCTCGAGGCCGACCACGCCGACTGCCACCAGGGCGCACCCTCTTCGGCGAGCGTGGGCGGCACGAGGGCATCGCTCCAGGGGCCGAAGGTGTGCACGCGGATCGGCCGCTCGGAGGAGTGGGTGTAGCGCGCGTATTCTTCCGTGTACCAGTCTGCGATCCGGCCGAGGCCATACGGCCCGTCGACCGAATTCAACGCGCGGACGACCGGGTGATCGAGGTCGGCGGGGGAGACGAACTGGAACACCGCCACGTCCACCCCCTCGGTGAAGTCGAGGTGCTCCTTCTCCCCTCTTTGCCACTGCACCGCTCCGTACACGAATACGCTGAACAGGAACACCGAAAACAGGATGCGCAGCCGCCGATTCTGCGTCTTGCGCTTCTCCACCCGGCCACACGCCGGGCAGAGACGAGATCCGTCGGCGTCGAGACGGCACTTTGCGCAGATGTCGACACCGCAGTTGCGGCAGTGACGGCCGAGGAGCTGCGGGGGGTGCCTTGGGCAGACGACGGATCCACCCCCTGTGGACATCAGGGCGACCGTGGCGCCCTCGTTGCGAAGCCGCTCGGCCAGCGAGTCAGCTTCGGCGCGGTCGGGAGTCTCCAACATGAGCATCGGGAAAAGCCCCGCGCCGGGCCGCTCGTCGGCATCGCCGCCCGCTTCGCCCTCCGGTGGGTGTACCACCACCACCAGCCACTGTTCCGCCGTCAGAGGCCCTGCCCCAGTACGAGGTAGGCGCTTCCGCTCCTCGAGCCCACCCCGTAGTCTTCGTAGGGTGCGCCGATGAGCACATCCCCCTTGCCGTCGCCGTCGGTGTCACCCACACTCGCGAGGCTGTTGCCCGCATAGTCGTCGTCCCGCTCGCCGGTGAGTTTTGCGTCGGCCGCGCTGAGGCTGGTGAACGCGGCGAGGGGCCCGTACATCAGGTAGCCGGCGCCGGCATCGGTCGCCCCGCTGTCCTCCAGCACGGCACCCACGAGTACGTCGTCGTCTCCGTCGCCGTCCATGTCGCCTGCGTTGGCGAGGCTCCAGCCGGCGCCGTCGTCGCCGCCTTCGCCAGCGACCTTAGCGTCGGCAGCCGAGAGGTCAACCGTTCCGGAGTGTCCGGCGCCGAGGAGCACGTACGCGCCCCCGGAGTCGGCGGCGCCGTAGTCGTGGTAGGGCGCGCCCACGAGGAAGTCGGCGTAGCCGTCGCCGTTGGTGTCGCCGCCGCCGGCTACGGCGTACCCGGCCTGATCCCCAGCGTTCTCACCGATGGCCGTTACGTCGGCTCCGCCGAGGTCGAAGTTGCCGCTCACCGGCCCGTAGACGAGGTACGCCGCGCCGGCCCCGGAGCCTCCCGTGCCGTCGCCCACCGCGCCCACCCCGAGGTCGTCAAAGCCGTCCCCGTCGGTATCGCCGAGCATGGCCACGCTCGTGCCCGCCAGATCGGAGCTGGATTCACCCTGCAGGCGCGCAGTGGCGGCCGAGAGGTCGAGGGTGCCGGTGGTGCCGCCCGCCACGAGCCACACCACACCCGACAACGAACCGCCGTCGTCGGCCCACGGTCCGCCCACGAGGAGATCGCCGCGACCGTCCCCCGTGACGTCGCCGCCGCCCGCCACCACCCAGCCTGCGTAGTCGCCGGCGTCTTCGCCGACGAGCACGAGGCTTGCGGCGCTCCCCACCGCGACCGTTCCGGTGGTGGCGCCGGACACGATGTACGCCGCACCGGCGTCGGCGCCGCCGCTGTCGTTCGCCCAGGCGCCCGCTGCAAGATCGTCCACCCCATCGCCGTCCCAGTCGCCCACTCCCGAGAGGCCGTAGCCAAGGTTGTCGCCGGCTGCCGCTCCGTACACTCGGAAGCGGGCCACCGCGGCCAGGTTGTTCACGCCGATGGCCGAAGCTCCCGGCACGACGGTCACGGCGCCCGAAGCACTCCCGCCGTCATCGGCGCCGAAACTGCCGACGGCGAGGTCGTTGAGCCCGTCACCGTCCACATCGCCGAGGCCCGACACAGCGCCTCCGGCGTAGTCGTTGCTGGCGTCGCCGCGGAGCTGCGCGTTCGCTGTCGACAGGCTGGCGGTGCCGCCGAGGCCACACCCGTTGCTCGTGCCGTCGCAGTCGTTGTCGAGCCCGTCGTGGCACACCTCGGTCTCGGCGGGGCTCACGTCGGCGTCGCTGTCGAGGCAGTCCTCGGCATTCGCCACATACCCGGTAGGCGCGGCGCAGGCCTCGGTGGGCACCTCGGGGTCGCCGTAGCCGTCGCCGTCCACGTCGCCCCAGAAGTCGTCCTTCACCCCGCCTTCATCGATCTCCTCGTTGCAGTCGTTATCGTAGCCATCGCACACCTCTGGGTTTCCGGGCCAGCGCACCGCGTTGGTGTCGTCGCAATCAAGGGTGTTCTCGACGTACCCGGGTGGCGGGGCGCAGGCCTCGATCATCGCCAGAGGGTCGCCGTAGCCGTCGGCGTCGGCGTCGGCGTGCCAAGGAAGGAGCACGCCGTCATCCACCACCGTGTCGCAGTCGTCGTCGATGCCGTTGCACACCTCCACGCCGTCGGGGTTCACGGTGGCATCGTCGTCGTCGCAATCTTCGCCGCCGAGCCCGTCGTGTTCAAAACCGTCGCCGTCGTGGTCCCTGTCCACCACGTAAAAGGTCACGCTGGTCGTAGTGGCCAGCCCCGCGGGGTCGGTGGCCGTAACCACGATCGTGTACTCGCCGAGCGGGAGCGGCTCCACAGTGAAGTCGGCCAAGCCGTCCAGGCCGGGGTTGGGCGGCGGCGAGGCGCCGTCTACCGGCCCTGACCAAGCGAGTACCACGGCTTCGAGGTTGTCCCCGTCGTAGTCGCCCGTGAGCACCTCCACCCGCACCGGATCGTCCACGTCGAAGTACTCGCCGTGACGAGGGTCGAGAAATCCCACCTCGGGAGCGCGGGGGTCGTCACGGTTTCCGGTCGGCTCCACGATCGGGGTGCCCAGCCACGCGCCGCCCTTGGCCCCCCGGTCGGAGCTTTCGGAGCAGGCGATCAGTAGCGCGATCAGCACCGCAGGATTGTAGCCCGACGTGCGCGTGGGTGGCGACCTCCCTCAGCGGGGGCGCTGGTTCCCGCGGGCCATGGTCCGGCGACGGTACACAATGGCGAGCAGCTGCGCCACGGCCCCGTAGAATTCGGCGGGGATCGGCAGCCCGAGCTTCGCGCGGGCGTACAGGCCGCGGGCGAGCGGGCGGTTCTCGATGATGGCGACGTCGTGGCGGGCGGCCTCTGCGCGGATCTTCAATGCGATGAGGTCGAGCCCGCGCGCCACCACGACGGGCGCCCGTCCATCTTCCCTTCGGTAACGGAGGGCCACTGCGTAGTGCGTGGGGTTGACCACGACGACATCCGCTTCCTTCACACGGTTGAGCATTTGCCCCATGGCGATCTGGCGCTGAATCTGGCGGCGCTTTCCCTTGATCTTCGGGTCTCCTTCTTGCTCCTTGTGCTCCTTTTTCACTTCCTCCTTCGACATTCTCATGTCCTGCTGGAGGCGCCACCACTGCCACCCATAGTCTGCGACACCGATCGCGAGAGCGACAGGGATCACCCGCTGGAGGAAGCCGGTCACCAAGACCACGAGGTACGCCGCTTGGGCCCTCTGGCCGAGCGACGCGAGCACGGGAATCGCTTCGATATGCTCAGCCACCGCGCTCCATGCTGCCCAGGCGACGAGTCCGCCCACCATCAGGCTCTTGGCCAGCTGCACCCACGGAACGGCCGAAAAGAACTGCTGGCGGAAGTTGGTGAGCGGGTCCACCCGCTCCCATTTGGGTTCCAGCGCGCCGGGGGCGAGGTTGAAGTTGTTCAGCAGGAGCCCCGCGAACGCGGACGTGAAAGTCCCCGCCGTGAGCACCAGCAGGAGCGGTGGACCGACATTCAGGTACACCGAAGCGACGATGAGATGCACGTCGGAGGTGGTGAGCTCCGCGTCAGAGAGGTTCAGGCGGAGCGCGTCGAAGATGTCGTGGAACGCTTCGCCGAACATGCCAGCGGTGAGGAGCAGCGCTGCGCCGCCCGCGGCGAGGCCGATTCCGGCCAGCAGCTCCCGGCTCTGCGCAACCCTCCCCTCTTCCCGGAACTGTTCGATTTTCCGTTCACTTGGGGCCTCGGTTTTTTCTGCGTCGCTTTCAGCCACCGGCCATCGCCTGCACGATGCGGGCCACCGGCTCCCAAACGCCTTCGAGGGCGCGGGCTTCGACCTGGAGCATCACGGGCAGGGTGATGCCGAGGACCAAGAGGCCGAGGCCGATCGTCAATAGCGGGCCGATGGAGAAGAAGAGATGCAGACCCGGCGCCATGCGCCCGAGGACCATCAGGGACATGTTCACCACGAGGGTGAAGAAGATCATTGGTCCCGCGAGCTGCGCGCCAAGCGCGATCACGCTGGTGGCCACATCGAAGATCACGGGGCCCGCCGCGAGGGGCGCCGCCACCATCCCTGGCGGCACCGAGAGCAGCGAGGCACCCAGCGCGCGCACACAGCCGAGGTGCATGTCGAGCGCGAAGAAGAGGCCGGTGGCGAGCGCTTGTGCGAGGGCGCCGAGGGTATTGCCCTGCGTGCCCGTCATGGGGTCGAGCATCTGCGCCATCGTGAGGCCGATCTTGTTGCTGATCAGCTCCGACGCCATGCCCACGGCGCCGGTGAACAGCGCCACCACGAAGCCCATGGCCACGCCGAGCGCCACTTCGCCGAGGGAACACACCACGAGGTCGGGGAGCGTCGCGGGCACCGCGGCACCCGTGGCCGTTGGGTACAGCACCGCCGCGAGCGGCAGCGCCAAGGCCATCCGCACCGTGGGCGGCACCCCCTGATTCCCGGTGAACGGCAGCGCCATCAGCATCGCCGCCACCCGCGAAAACACGAGGAACCCCACCACCAACGGTGTGAGGTCTAGCCCAGCCATCAGGGAGCGTCCTCGCCGTGGATCGCGGCCGGCGCCCGGTCGAAGGAGCGGGTGGCGTAGGCCACCGTCTGCTCCAACATCCACCCGCCCCCCACCGCGAGAACCACCAAGACCGAAATCAACTTGGGCAAGAAGCTGAGTGTCTGCTCATGGACTTGCGTGACGGCCTGCAGCAGCGACACGATCGTGCCCACGACGAGGGACACGAGCAGCACCGGCGCCGCCAACAGGAGCGTCATCCGCATCGCTTCCTGACCGATCCGCATCACCTCGGACGGCGTCATCGGACCACTCCGGCCGCGAGGTCGCGGACGATCAGCGCCCACCCGTCCATGAGCACGAAAATGATGATTTTGAAGGGAAGCGACACCACCACCGGCGGCAGCATCATCATGCCCATGCCCACCAGCACGCTCGACACGACGAGGTCGATGACCAGAAAGGGCACAAACACGTAGATGGTCGTGATGAACGCGCTTTTGAGCTCGCTCAGTACGAAGGCGCTAACGACGGCCGGGGTGGGAACATCGTCGAGAGACTGCGGCGTCGGAATTCGGGCGACCTCGAGGATCACGGCCATGTCTGTGCGCCGAGTGTTGGCGAACATGAAGGTTCGCATGGGGTCGAGCGTGTCGACCATGGCCACCTCGGCCGTCGTCTGGCCGTCCAAATACGGCGACATGCCGTCCTCCCAGGCCCTCGTGAGCGTGGGTTGCATCACGACCAGCGAGAGGAACAGCGAGAGCCCGACGATCACCTGATTGGGGGGCGACTGCTGGAGGCCGAGCGCCTGCCGGAGCATCGAGAACACCACCACGAAACGCACGAAGGGCGTCATCACCACGAGCATCGCGGGGATGAACGACATTCCAGAAAGGAGCAGGAGCAGGCGCACGGCGCTCGACGCGGGAGTCTCATTCACGCCGGCGGCAAGCTCGGCCACCAAGGCGGCGCCAGGTTCGGCGACGGTGACCGTGGAGGCCGCGTCGGCCGCGAGGGCCAACCCGCTGAGGAGGAGCGGGATCATCGGCCGCCGACCGCGGCCGTGATGGCCTCAAAGCGGCGCTTCATGCCGTCGGCGCGGGTGGAGGACTCGGCGTGGGCGGCGATGCGGTCGAGCAATTCGCGGGTGGGCGGCATCTCATCATCCGCGGCGTCGTTGGGGTCCGTCGCGAGGCGCGGCCCTAGGATCGTCCCGGCGGCCAACAGGCGAGGATCACGCAGCGGTGGGCCTACGAGGCGGCGTTCCGGGACCAGCGGCGGGGAGGGGCGTGTGCCACCCCCGACGTAGGGCGACAAGAACAGGCTGCGAGGGGCGGGCGCGCTCGACGCGGCGGGTGCAACGGGCTCGGGGTCCAATTCGACCGTGACCGGCACGGCTACGACGGGTTGGGCTGCGGGCAGGGTTCCTTTCACCAGCGCGGCGATTCCGGCGGGGCGAGGAGGCGCAGACGCGGCCTCGCGGGCGCGCAGGGGTCGAGGCCGGCTTGCGTCGGCGGCCGCCACCGGTGTGGGCCGCGGGGCGACCGCGACGGTTGGAGCCCTCGTGGCGCGGCGTGGCGGGGGCCGGTCCGCAAGCTCGGCCAACAGTTGGGCGGTGGTCTGCTCGGGTGAAGGCGCGAGGTCTTCTTCGTTGAAGTAGCGGCCTGGCGCGGACTCCGGCCGGCGCTCGTCCAACACCGAATCGAGCATCTTGGCGAAGTCCTCTGCGGGCGCGAGCGCGGCGGGTGCCAGAGGCACCGGCGCGGACGGAACGAGGTTGTCCACGAGGACTTCCTCCTCCGCGGGGCTGCCGGCCTGGACCAAGCCGAGGTCATTGAGCAGGCTGAGCGAGCCATTCGAACTGCCGAGGAGCAGCCGGCGGGTACCGCCGGCTGCGTCGGGCACCTCCACCAGCACGAGCGCACTCTTGTCGCCCAGCGCCTGTCGTTGCACCACGCGCATCCCCGTATCGGCTCCGGCTTTCGTGCGCTTCCGCAGTTGCCAGGCGGCGACCAAGCCGCCGCCGCAGAGGAGAGCGGGCCACGCCCAGCCGCCGGCGGGCACGGCGCCCGGTTCCGCGGCTGCCGCGGCGGGGGTCTCTCCCGCCTCCGTGAAGAGCCGATCGAACTGCTCCGAAGGGGGGTCCGCCAGGGCCATCGTGGCCATGAGCAGCAGTGGGCTCACGGGGTGTTCCGCGCTTGTTCGTCGACCAGTTCGGTGATGCGCAGCGCCATCTTGTCGCCCACCATCACCACCTCCCCCCGCGCCAGCACCTTCCCGCCTACGACAACGTCGAGGGGGGAGTCGCTGCCGCGGCTCAGGTCCACGACGTCGTCGCGGTCCAGCTCGGCGAGCTGGCGAATGGTGAGCCGGGTGCGCCCGAGCTCGATGATGACCTCCACGGGGAGATCTGCGAGGAATCCTAGTTTGTTTCCGTCAGACATCGGTCACTCCGACGTCCCGCCATCGGTCAGCTCTCCGAAAACTTTAGCGAGCTTACGCAATCACGGGAATCGTGCCCATGCGGCGCTGCACTCGGAAACAGCGGACGCCATTGCACGAGCCGGGCTCCCCCGCGAACGAGGGGCGGCCGTTCACCACGGCCTGAACTTCGTTCATCGAGCCGAGCGCGAGCTCATCGCCCACCCGCAGGCTGCGTAGCGCTCCGAGACTGGAGTTGAGGCGGGTGAGCTCCACCACTACCTCCACCTCGCACTCGAGCAGGCGTTCGTAGTTGGAGCGGCGAAGCGTGGCGGCCTGCGTAAGCGCGGAGGTGTCGGCGGCGCTCACGAGCCCCCGCAGCATGGCTGCGGGGAGGGCTGCAGTGAGGCGACCCATGGGTTCGTCTTCCGGGCCACACTCCAGCACGCATGCCACCACTCCACCTCCGAAGCCTGCGTCGCTTACCCCGAGGCGATTTCCGGCCGCTGGACGCCCGATGAGGTGGGGTGCCGGCTTGCCGGGCCAAAACGCCTCGATCGCTCCGTACAGCTCGTCGGCCATCCGGCTCGCCACGCGCAGCTCCACATCGGTGGCCGCGCGTTCGTAGGTGAGCCCGATGCCGAGCCCCTCCTTGTCGCCGAACAGGCGCGCCGTGAGGCGCTCCAAGAGCGGACCTTCGAAGACAATGAAGCCGGTCGCCTGGCCCCGTTCCACCTGGAACGGGCTCCACGCTGCGCCCTGCTGCACCTCCGGTTCTTCGCCGAGCTCGGAAGGGCTCATCAGCCGCACGTGTACGAGGCGTACGGGAGTGTCGGTGCCGGAGCGGGTGAGCATGCGCGTGCGGAGGCGCCGCACGGCGTGGCGCAGGCACTCTTCGAGCAGCGGCACCGTTGCCTGCAGCTCACGATCCTGGCCCAGCACTCCGGTCGACATTAGCTCACCACGAACGAGGTCAGGTAGACGGCGTCGACCACGATCGGGTCGGCCACCCCGTTGACCCGGGTGAGCAGTTCGTCTTTGAGACGAGTCTTCCCGTCGGTGCCTTCCAGCTCCGTCCACGTGTAGTCACTGACTGCGCTGTTGATGCTGTCGCGCAGCCGCGGCGTGAGGGCCTCCAGCGCGCTCCCGGCGGAGGGAGCAGCCTCAAGCGACACTTCCATCTGCAGGATTCGCCCGCCACCACTCCCACGCAGGTTCACCGTGAAGCGTCCCAGCGAGGTGATGGTGGAGGCGGGGGCCGCTGCCGTGGCGGCAGCCCCCTCCGCGCCGTGCTCGGCGGCAGCAGGCGCCCCATGGGCCGCCTCGGCAGGGGCCGCAGCTCCCCCCGCTGACGCCGGGGCGGCACCCTCGTGGCCCCCGATGGGATCGGGTGTTCCCGACATCATCGTACTCACGGCTGCGCCGCCTCCGAGGCCAACAATCAGTACTGCCAAGAGGGGCAGCAGCGTCTTGAGTTTGCTCGGGGGCGGGGTTTCGAGTTCTTCGTCCATGGGGTCTTCTAGCCGATTCAGGAGGGATCAGACGAGCTGCAAGAGGGTTTGGAGCGTGTCGTTGGCGGTGCTGATCACCTTGCTGTTCGCTTGGTACGAGCGTTGCGCGGTGATCATCGACACGAACTCCGTCTCGAGGTCCACGTTCGACTTCTCGAGTGCGTTGCCGGCAATGGAGCCGCGGCCACCGGTGCCCGCCGCGCCGATGGCGGCGTCGCCGGCTTCGGGCGTGGCGCGGAAGAGCCCATTGCCAATCCGCTCGAGACCCGATTCGGCCCCGAACATCGCGATGCCCACGCGACCCACATCCAACTGTTCGCCGTTGGTGTACGAGCCCACGACCGTGCCGTCTTCCTCCACCGACAAGCTGGTGAGCTCGCCCGTCATCGCACCGTCCTGCGACACCGCCACGAGGGCGGACAGGCCGCCGTTCATGGTGAGTCGGCCATCCGTCGGCAGGCCCGCAGCGTCGAGCCCGAAGTCGAAGTTGATGGCGGGGGTGGTTGAGCCCAGGTACGTCCACGGCGTCGCGGTCGAGGTGTCGGTCTGGGTGATGGCGGTGAGGTTACCGCTGGTGTCGAAGGTGAGCGTGCCCGAGGCCAGCTCAAACGCGCCGCCCGGCGCGGAAGCATAGGCGGTGCCCGTGCTGTCGTACACGTCGGCCGCATCGCCCACCGCGCGCCAGATCCAATCGTTCGCACCGGAGCGCTCGAAGAGGACCGTGACGTCGTGGCCCACGCCGAGACTGTCGTAGATCGTCGTCGACGTGGTGAATTCCGCCGCGTCACCGGCATCCACGAGCGTGCTGGTACCGGCGCCCGTGCCGTAGAAGTCGAGCAGCGCCACGTCGGTTTCGATGTTCGCATCGCCCGAGAGGTTCGCCTCGGTCACGATTTCGCTCGTGCCCGTTCCCGGCAGGCCCGTGGTGGGGATCCGGAGGTCGCCGAGGGCGGCCGAGATGCCAACACCGTCGCTGGAGTAGCCCTGCACTCGCAAGCCTGCTGCGTTCAGCACATAGCCATCGTCGTCGAAGCCGAAGTTGCCGGCGCGAGTGTAGAAGGACTGCTCGCCGTCATCCACCACGAAGAAGCCGCGGCCGACGATGGCCATGTCCAGCGCGTTGCCGCTGCTCTCCAGTGAGCCCTGCCCGAACAGGGTGTCGATCACCGAGGTGGCCGCCCCCCCGCCGACCTGACCGCCACCTGCCGTGCCGAACACATGTTGCGGCAAGAAGTCGGCGAACTGAGCGCGGCCGCCCTTGTAGCCGGTGGTGTTGAGGTTCGCGATGTTGTCGCCGATCACGTTCATCCACGTGGTCGAGACGCCGAGGCCGGACGCGCCGGTATTCATGGTTGAAAAGAGAGACATTGAGTACTCCAGGGTGAAGGGACTCTCCCCAAACGAGGGATTGTCCGGTTCCGGGCCCCCTTGGAATTCCTTGGACCAGCCCGGGGATTGAAAGAACGGTCGCTTACCGGGCGACCACCGTAGAATCGATGTTCGTGAAAATGTTCCCGATTGCCTCCTGTCGTGTAAGTGCAGTGATCACCTTTCGGTCCGCGACACCCACGATGAAGGCGTTGTCACCGAGGAGCACGAGGCTCTCGCGGGACCCTTTCTTCTGCAGGCGATCCAGCGCGCGGCTGAGGTCGTTGAGGTCGTCGCTGTCCAGCTCGATGCCGCGGGACACCAGTCGTGCTTGCGCATGTTTGCTGAACTGAACTTCTGCCGTCGGAGGCGTGGGGGCCTCAGCCTTGGCGGCCGTGGTGGGCCGAAGCAACGCATCGAGGGTGTCGGCAAAGCCGGGCATCCCCTCCGAGCGTTCGGGCGCGGTCGGTAGTCCACCGAGCCCCCCAATGCGGTCGACACCGTGGATCAAATCGCCTCCTCGAGGCTCAGCACGCTCGCCAGTTCAACCGGCACGCCCTCAATCGTGAGCATGGGCGATCCGCTGGAGAGGTCCATGCCGTCGATGCGGCCCACCATGAGCTCGGTCACTTCCACCGCGTCGCCGTTGGCGTCGGTGGCTTCTACCGTAAAGGTGTAGTCTCCCTCGGGGCATACCGTGCCGTTCTGATCCTTGCCGTTCCACGTCCAGGAGCCCTCGCCGTCGGCGATGGCGCCGATTTCTTTGGAGGCCACGACCACGCCGTCGGAGTTGGTGATGGTGACGGTGACGCTCGTGGCGGCGGCGGCGGAGTCGAAATGCACCACCTCGTCGCCTTCTCCCGCGTAGTGGAAGGCATCGCCGGTCGCCACGACGTCCTTGCCGATGAGGCCCGTGAGCGCCGCGTTGTTGATCGACATGTTCACCATGTACAGCGACTCCATGCCGGAGCTCAGCCCCTGAAGCTGCTCAAGCGAGGAGAACTGGGCCAACTGGGCGACGAACTCGGAGTTCTCCATCGGATTCAGGGGATCCTGATGTTGAAGCTGAGTGGTGAGGAGGCGCAGGAACGCATCCTTGTCGAGGTCGCTGGTACCGCCCGCCGAAGCGGTTTGCGCCGCGAGGTCGGAGGACGAGGTGGTACCGCTGATGGATGTCATTCGGCAAGCATCGGCAGGGCGGGCGGTGGCTTGAGACAAAAAATCCGCTTGTCCGTGTTAGCCGCCGCGGGATGGGCCTCCGCGACACCCTCCGAAAGCTCCCGTCTCCGGCTCGTGATGCGGTGAAGGAGCGTGTGTACCCCGCACTCCTTCCCGAGGGCGAAACGGCGCCAGAATGGCACCTGCAATCTTGGGACGACAGCTGGCACCGGCACGGGCGCCACTGGTCGGTCCTGTTCTTCTTCACGGATCCGGCCGACGAAGCCGACCGCGCTCAACTCCGCTCGCTCCAGGAGCATCTTGCTCGTTTCACGGCGCTGAACGTGAAGGTGTTTGCGGTTCACCGCGCGGAAGGGGCCGTGATGGCCCAGTTGGCGAACGAATTGGGGGTGGAGTTCCCGCTTCTCACGGACCGTGGCGGGCCGGTGGCGCGGATGTTTGGGGCCTGTTTGCAGCTTCCCCTGCGCCCCCTATCGATCGCCGTGCTGTACCTCGTGAACCCCGATCGAAAAGTGCGGCTTTCGAACCGCGGGCGCCCCAGCGTGGAGGCCGTGGTGAGGTCGGTGGAGGCGCTTCAGAGGGCCACGCGCACCGGCGCCTGAGGCGTATCCAGTCGTCGCCTGTGCTACTTTGCGGAGGTGAACGGCCAACTGCCACCCAAGGCGCCCGCAGACGGCGGCGACCCCCTTCTCGGATCGGTCGTCGCGGGCAAGTACCGGGTGACCGAGGCCGTGGCGCGTGGGGGGATGGGCCGCATCTACCGGGCGGTGCAGGAGCCGCTCGGGAAGGCGGTAGCGCTCAAGATCCTCACCCGCCCGGTCTTAGGCACCGATCACGATGCTGCGGGGCTGGAGCGGCGGTTCCTGCTGGAGGCCGCCACCTGTGCGCGGCTCCGCCATCCCAACACCGTGAGTGTGTTTGACTACGGCGCGCTCGAGGTGGCCGGGGAGTCCACCTTCTTCATGATCATGGAGTTCGTGGAGGGCCGTACGCTCGCGCAGACGCTCCGCGCAGGCGGGCCGATGTCTCCCACGCGTGTGGCGGGCGTGATGGTCGAGATCGCGCGTTCGTTGCGGGAGGCCCACGCTGCGGGCGTCGTGCATCGTGACCTGAAGCCGAGCAACGTGATGCTGGTGAACACCGACGAGGGGGAGAGCGTGAAGGTTCTCGACTTCGGCGTGGCCAAGGTGATGGCGGCCGGAACCGAGTCCCTCACGATGGACGGGAGTTTTGTGGGCTCCCCTCGCTACGCAGCGCCCGAGCAGATTCGGCAGGAGGGTGTGGATGGGCGAGCCGACCTCTACGCTCTGGGGGTGGTGGCGTGGGAGTTGCTCACGGGTGCGGCCCCCTTCAGTTCGCCGCAACCGATGCGCACGCTGTTGATGCACGTGAACGATCCGTTGCCCGAGTTCTTGCCGGCTCAACCCGTACCGGCGGCGCTGGAAACGATCGTGCGTCGCTTGTTGGAGAAGTCTCCAGATGCCCGGTACCCTGATGCCACCGCGCTGATCGCTGCGTTGCGCACCCTGCGCCCCGACCTCGGGAAGTCCGTGGTGGAGGTCGACGCGACGGCGAGCCTGCGGCTGCCGCCGGTGCGGGCTTCGTCGGGCTGGGCATGGGCATTCGGAGGCGCGGCGCTCCTCGCGATGTCGGGACTGTTGCTGGTCGGCGGCGCCGCGGTGTGGTGGGTGGGGCAGCGGGCACCGGACGCGCCCATCCCGTTGGCGTCGCCCGCGGAGGAGGTCCTTGCTGCGGGGGGCGGCGTGGATGCTGGAGCAGCGCTGCCGTCGCAGGGCTCAGCGCCGATGCTGTTGAAGACCATTCCCTCTGCTGCAGAGGTGTGGATTGGGGGGGCGCGGCAAGGGGACACACCGTTTGAGCTGGTGTTCGACACCACAGCCGAGGGGATTGTGCCCGTGGAGCTGGAGCTGCGGAAGCTCGGCTACAAGACCGCCCCGCTCCGGCTCTCCGGCCCTGACGCCGACGGGGTGATGGAAGTTTCTCTCGAAAGCCTCCCCAAGCCCGATTCTCCAAGACCGCGGGTGGACAAACCCCCGCCGCCGGGCGACGACATCCGACTGGAGAGGTGAATCGTGTGGCTGGTCGCCCTTTCTGCCCTCGCCTTCGCGGCCGACCCCGCGCTCGACCTCTCCGAAGAGGCCGACCTCCAGTTTGAACTGGGCGTGGGCGCCTACCAGAAGCGCGAGTACACGGAAGCGCTGGAGCACCTGCTCGCTTCGAACCGGCTGGTGCCGAACCGCAACGTGGTGTTCAACATCGCGCGTGCCTACGAGCAACTGGGCCGCTACGCCGAGGCCTTTCGCCACTACGCCGACTACCGCGCGGTGGAGACCGATCCCCAGCGCCAGCGCGGAGCCGACGAAGCGCTGGCCCGGATGCGCCCGCGGGTGGCGCTCCTCCGTGTGGACAGCAACCCGCCCGGCGCGCGCGTCTTCGTGGACCGAAAGGACCTCGGCAGCCGTGGCGAAACCCCGCGCCTCCTCGCTCTCGACCCCGGCTCGCACAGCTTGATTCTCGTGCGCGAGGGCTACTACGAAGCGCAGTCCACCGGGGTGCAACTGGCCATCGGCAAGGAGGCTTCGGTGAGCCTCAGCCTGGAACCGGTGCTGGGAAAGGTAAAACTCTCGGGCCGGCCCGAAGGCGCTTTGGTGCGGATCGACGCAGAGGACGGCCCAGACGTGGCCAGCCTCCCCGGCGAACTCGCGCTGCCGCCCGGCTCCCACATGCTCATCGTATCGGCGCCGGGCTACCGAACCGCGCGCCAGCTGGTGCAGGTGGCCGAGGAGCAGGAGGTGCGCGCCGTCGTGGAGCTCCCGCTCATCACCGGCACACTCGTGGTGGACGCCCTCGAGAAGGGGGCGCTCATCGAGGTTGACGGCGTCGCGGCCGGATTCACTCCCGCGGTGCTCGCCTCGGTTCCGGCAGGCCACCACACGGTTCGGGTGAGCCTCCCCGGCTACCGCCCCTACGAGCGTGAGCTCGAGATCGTGGCCGACGGCAGCGCCGCGATCACGGCGTCGCTGCGACCGGTACAGGAGGTCACGGCCGCGAGCCGGCAAACACAGGCGGTGGAGGACGCCCCCGCGAGCGTTACCATCCTGTCGAGTCAGGAGATTCGAGCCTTCGGCTATGCGACCCTCTACGACGCGCTGGGCGGCACTCGCGGGGTGTACCAGAGCAACGACCGCGTGTATGAGTCGATCGGCATTCGCGGGTTCTCGCGCCCGGGCGACTACGGCAACCGGCTGCTCCTCACGCTGGACGGCCACTCGCTCAACGACAACCAGCTCGGCGCCTCCTACGTGGGTACCGACCTTCTCCCTTCGCTTCTCGACGTGGAGCGCATCGAGGTGGTGAGGGGGCCTGGGTCGGCGCTTTACGGAAGCAACGCTTTTTTCGGGGTGGTGAACGTGGTCACCCGGGAGGGCGAGAGCACGCGACCGAGCCACGTTTCTTTGGCCGCCACGGCGCCGGTGGGGGGGCGCGCCACGGCGAGCGCCTCGGGCCGATTCGGTCAGGGCGGCGGCTGGTGGCTCTCGGCCGACGGCACGTTCGCCCAAGGCGAACCTCCTTACCCCAACGCCGGAGCGGCCGTGTCGCAGACCGACCCCGCGTGGGCCGACTCCGCCCGCGGCGCGGGCGCCCGCGGCAAGCTCTGGGCGAGCGACTTCACGTTGCAGGCCTACGGGAACCACCGGGACAAGCGGATTCCCACGGGCGCCTATTTCACCATCCCGGCCAGCCCCTTGGCCCACAGCGCCGACACCCGAGCGTTCGTGGAGGGTCGCTACGAGCCTCGCTTGGGCAAAAACGCCCAGCTCTTCGCGCGGCTGTACGTCGACCGCTACGACTTCGTAGGCGACTACCCCTACCTTGAGGTCGATGACAGCACGATCCTTGTGGAGGATTCGTGGCACGGAACGTGGGCCGGCGCCGAAGCCCGGGTGGTCGCGCGCCCGACTGGATGGTTCGGCGTGACGGTGGGAGCGGCGGGCACCGCCCAACTCCAAGCCGACCTTCGCGGCGAGGAGGGGGGCGATGCCTACCTCTCCGTGTCGCCGACCTCGCAGGATGGAGGCGTGTACGCTGTCGTCGACGCCGACGCGGGCAGTCTGCTCTCCGCCTCGGCCGGTGCCCGGCTCGACTGGTTCAGCACCGTTGGGCCTTCGTTGAATCCTCGCGCCTCAGTGGTGCTCCGCCCCGCTGACGACCACACGGTGAAGCTCCTCGCCGGTCGAGCCTTCCGCGCACCCTCCCCCTACGAGCTCTTCTACAACGACGACGGCACCACGCAGGTGGCCCCCGACACGCTCCTGCCCGAGGCCGTGATCACCGGAGAGGTGGAGTACACCGCCCGATTCGGCGAGGTCGGCAGCCTCGTGGTGTCGGTCTACGCCAACGAGGTGGAGCGGTTGATCGGCCTCGACGAAACGGACGAAGGGCTGCTGGTCTACCGCAACCTGACAGGCACCGTGCGCACCGGCGGGATCGAGGCCGAACTGCGGCGTGACTGGCGGGGCGGCTGGATGGTGGCGTTCGTGCCCGCCTATCAGCAGGCGCGCAGCGGCGACCTCTTCGATGGTGAGGAGGTCACGAACACGCCGGAGTTCCTGGCCAGTCTGAAGGCGGCGGCCCCCTTGTTGCCGGGCCAAGTGAACGGCTCCACCCGCATCCGTTTTGAGACCGGCCGCTTGGACGACGAGGGCGATCGCACCGATCCCGCCCTGCTCTGGGACCTCACGCTCACCGGTACCGTGCCCGGACTCCGCCTCGACTGGACGCTCGGCGTCCGAAACCTGCTCGACTGGCAGGTGCGTTGGCCGACGGGCGGCGACACCGTGGAGCCCACCGTGATCCAGCCAGGGCGCAGCTTGTACGCGGAAACCACGGTGTCGTTCTGACCGGGGGCCTACTGGCCACCGTAGCGAAGCTCCTCCGCGGCGAAGTGGGCCCGCGGGAGCTGGCTCGGCGGGTGGTGGAGCGGGTCGTGGCGGCGGTGGCGCCGGCGCATCGAACCAATCAGAGCGGGAACAACCAGTCGCAGCGATGAGCGGCAGGGCCGGGCTCAGAACCTTGCATTCGGAAAGTGCCAGGCCACGTTGAATACCGGGATCGGCAGGATGGTGGAGCCGTCGCCGTAGGGATCGTACGCCACCAAGCCGGCGTCGAAGCTCACGCGGCGGGTGATGAGCCGGGCGCTCAGCGTGGGGACGACGCGCGCACTGGTGCCGACGAAGCCGCCCGCCACGATCCAGTTCTCGCTGAGCAGCCACACCCGCGGCGAAACGTGCCAGCTCGCGCCCACCATTCCGACGCTGAACGAGGTCTGGTCGGTTCCTACGGCCCCCCCCCCGCCTGCCGTCAACGTGAGGGCGCCCAACTCGACGCCCAGCGCCGCGTGCGGCGCAACAAAGGCCTGATCGAACAGCACCAGTCCTTCTACGCCTACGGCCACAAAGCCCTTCTGCCCTACGGGTGCGCTGAGCCGCATACCCAGCGCGGCCATGCGGCTGTACTCGCTGAACAGCAACGGGACGATGGCCCCGGCCGAGACCTCCACGTTGTCGCTCACGTTGTAGCTCACGATGCTGCCGGCGATCTCCCGCTGGCTGAGCGAGCCCTCTCCCTTGCCGAGGCTGCGGCCGGTCGGCCAGAGCAGGTAGCGGTCGCCCGCCGGGTCGGTCGGCCAACGGTCCAACCCCTGATCCCAGTCCTCCGGGAGTGCGTTCCAGCCCTGCCGGTGGGTGCTCGGCGGCCGATGGCCTGCATCCCAGTCCACCTGGTCCACGGCCTCGTCGGGAAAGCGGAGCACGGTGCCATCGCCGAGGGTGAGGGACCACACTTCCCCGTCGGCCTTCACGTGGCCCACGAGCACCTGCCCGTCGGTGAGCACGAGGCGATCGAGGGGATCGGCGGAGTGCGAGCCCTCGGCGGCGAGGCCGACGCTGACGATCAGGGGGAGGAGGATCACGAAAAAGAGTGTACCTCTGAATCTCATGGTATAGGCGAGGAGGGCACGGAGCGGAGCAAACATGTTTTCGCTGGCTCTCCTTCTGTCCGCCCCCGCCCACGCGTTCTGCGGCACCTTTGTGGGCGACCCTGGCGCCACGATGACCAATGACGCGAGTCAGGTGGTGATCGCCCGCTACGACAACACTACCGTACTCACGGTGATCATGGACTACGAGGGGTCGGCCACCGACTTCGGCATCCTGCTGCCGATTCCGGAAGTGGTCACGGCCGATCAGGTCGGGTCGATCGACCGCGAGCTGCTTCAGTGGCTCGCCGACTTCTCTACGCCCCGGCAGCTCGAGTACACGTGCGAAGACATCTTCGAGCGGAAGGAGTTGGTGGCGTCGGGGTGTGAACTGGGGTTCGGCTGCGTGTCTGCCGCGGACATGAGTTTCGACGGGAGCGCCGACACCGGGCTCTCCGAGGTGGTGGTGGAGGCGCAGTTCACCGAGTACGGCTACGATTTCGCGGTGCTGAGCGCCACGGAGGCCGACGGGTTGCAGGCTTGGCTCGATGCGAACGGCTACGCGCTGCCGGCCGGCGGCGAAGAAATCCTCCAGTCGTACATCGATGCCGGGGTGTACTTCCTTGCGGTCAAGGTAAACCTCGCCACCGTGGAGCGGGTCGACGGATGGTTGCCGCCCATCCAGCTCCGCTACTCCTCGCCGTCGTTGTCGCTGCCCATTCGTATCGGCACGATCTCGGCCGCTGGAGCGCAGGAGGTGGTGGTGTACACGCTCACGCCCGTGTTCGACGGCGAGGTGAGCATCACGAACTACCCCGAGCTGCCGGTCGAACAGGACTGCATGTGGTCCGGGAGCGACTTCGGCGAGTTCTACTCGGAGCAGGTGAAGGAGGCCCACGAGGAGGCCGGCGCCGGCTGGATGCGTGAGTACTCGTGGGACCTCATCCCGGTCGCGGGCACGGGCTACCACTGCGACCCCTGCACCGCCGAGCCGGTAGCGCCCACCAGCGATGGCACCTTCGGGGACTACGGCCTGCCTTCCGACAGCGCCCACATCACGCGGATGCGGATGCGCTACACGCCCGGCGAAGCCACGCAGGACGTCGGCATGGCGGTGACGGGCATCACCGGAATCCAAGAGCAGATCCGCTTCATCAACCCCTCCACGGAGCTGGAGGGCCTCTTCCCTTACTGCGCGGACGGATGGGCGGAGAATCCGGGGAGCTGCCCCGACGGCTCTTCGGCGCCCGCCTCTTCATCCGACGCCGGCGTGGTGCTCGCGGCGCTCGGCGCAGTCGGCCTGCTGGCGGCTCGCCGTCGGTCGAGCTGAGATGTTCCCGATCGATGTGACTGCGGAAGTGGAGGTGCTGGGCCGCGCGCCGTTGAAAGTGCGGGAATTCGAAGAGACGAGGTCTGCCGAAGGGGCGCCGCCCATCACGCTCTCCGGCCTCTTCCTTCTCCCCACCGAAAATGCGCAGGTACGGCCCTTCGTGGAGGCGCGCGCGGGGGTGTGGCACGCGGAGTACGACACCGCCCTCGCCTACGACGCCAGCGTGGTGCGGCTCGATGGCGATCTCGGCTTCCGCATGCTGCCTCTCGCGCCCCCCACCTCCGAGGGCGCGTGGGCTGTGCTCCCCTTCTTCGACGCCGCGATCGGTCTTCGCACCTGGTCCGTACTCCACCCTTGGTGGGACGACGAGACGCTCCTCGGTAGCGCGGTGGCGCTCGGCGCGGGCTTCTCTCTCGGAGACAGCAAACGTCACTTCCTACTGCGCGCGCACTACGAGGCGGCCGTTGGGCCGGCCGTGCGCGGGGTACTCGACTCCGCACTTTCCGACCTGCATTGGACCTTCGACCCGGTCGGCGGCCGACTGGGGATCGCACTGGGCTACGGCTGGCGGTAAATCCCTGTTAGGATGCCGCGCCGAGGTGGAGGCCGCTTGTTGTTGATTCTCGTTTCTGTCGCTCAGGCTGCCGGGTATTCCCTCGATGTCGAGCTGGCTCGGACCGGATTCTCTCTCGCCCCTCCCGGGATCGATGCGCCGGAAGTGCAGAAGCGCGGCCACGTTCGCGCGGGTGCCATGATCCAGTACGAGCGGAACCCGCTGGTGCTGGTGGTCGACGACGTCGAAGTGGGTTCGGTGGTCGGCAACCGTTTCGCCGTGCAGGTGGGGGCGTCGGTCGACATGTCGCGCCGCGTGGCGCTGAGAGCCTCGCTCCCGCTAATCGGGAACTTTGGCAGTGAGGTGGCCGAGCTGGCGAGTGACGGTTTTGGAGCCGGCGACATCTCGGGCGGCGCTCGATTCGAGATCCTGAACGAAGACACCTACGCGCTGGGCGCGCACGGCGACCTGTTCATCCCCATCTCCGGCGACGGCACGTACATGGGAGAGGCCAGCCCGAGGTTCGCGCCCGGCGTGTCCTTCGTGCTCAAGCCCGGCGACCTCCGCGTCACGGCCGACGTGGGCATGATGCTCCGCGGCTCGGTCATCACCCAGCAGGCCTTGGGCGCGGGACAAGAGCTAGTAGCCAACCTCGCCGTGGGCTACACCATCCTCGACGGCCGGGTGACGCCCCAGGCGGTGCTGCTCTCCCGTGTCGGGGTGCAGGAAGAATTCGCGGGCAGTTGGGCCGCGCCGGTGGAAGTGCTGCTCGGCGCTCAAGGGATGATCAACAAGGAATGGTACGTCGATGCGTTCGGCGGGCGTGGCCTCACGTCGGGCTACGGCGCCACGGATGCCCGCGCGATCGTTTCGGTCACCTACAACAAGATGCCGCCGAAGTCGAAGTCGGAGGAGGTCGCCGTCACGGTGTTCGAGAGCAACGTCACCGACGACGACCTGAGCAAGATCGTCGAGGAGCCCGAGCCCGAGCCCGAGCCGGAGCCGCCGAAGGAACTGGCCACGGTCACCCAGAAGGAAATCGTGATCCGCGACCCGCTCAAGTTCCACGAGGGCACCGAGCGGATTCTGCCCGAATCGCAAGCTACGCTGGACTTCGTTGCAAAACTGATGGCGGAGAACGCAGACATCCAGAGCCTCATCATCGAAGGGCACGCCTCGGGCGAAGGCAGCTTCGAGTACAACTACGAACTGTCGCGTAAGCGCAGCGAGGCCGTGTTCCGCGAGCTGGTGGAGAGTGGCGTGAGCCCCGATCGTTTGAGCTACCGAAGCTTCGGCGAGGTGCGTCCAGCCAAGGAAGGCGACGACGCCGCCAACCGGCGCGTCGTGTTCTCCATCGCTAGGCGCCTCCTGCCCGGCGAGGTGAACCCCGGCTGGGCCACGCAGATCGTACTCCCGTGGAACGGCCAGCCGACCACCATCCCCGGTCCGGCGCTGCCGGAGCGCATCCCGCCCACAACCGAGAAGCTCGACTTCGACGAGTCGCAGTTTCAAGACGGGGACAAGTAAACATGCTGAGCCTCATCCTCTCCACCGCTCTCGCCGCCGAATGCGAGTCCGAGCTTCGGCAGGACCTCAACTGCAACAACGTCGATGAACGCGACGAGCGCGCGGTGGACCTCGGCGACCCCGTGTGCTTCGCGACCGTGGACAGTTCGGGAAATCCTTACCCGAACGCAGATTATTATTACGACTATTACAGCTACGGCTGTGATTACCCGGTGAGCCTCCTCGACATCGATCTCGACGGATTTTCCTCCGGCGCGAAGGACTTTCCGGAAGACGCCGAGTACCCCGACCTCACCGTGACCCTCGCGTGTGACAACTGCCCCGATGTGTTCAACGACGACCAGCTCGACACCGACTGCGACAACGTGGGCGACGCCTGCGACAACTGCGTAGAGGTCGAGAACCACGATCAGACCAACCGCGACGCCGACACGCTGGGCGACGAATGCGACAACTGCGAGAGCGTGACCAACGAGGACCAGGCCGACGAAGACGGCGACCTCTCGGGCGACGCCTGCGACAACTGCCTCGGCCTGTTCAACGACGAACAGGACGACCTCGACAACGACGGCCTCGGCGATGACTGTGACATCTGTCCCACTGTGGCCGACACCGACCAGTCCGACTCGGACGGCGATGGCGATGGCGATGCCTGCGATCTGTGCCCGCTCGACGACTTTCCGCAGGACGACACCGACGTGGACGGGGTGGGCGACGACTGCGACTCGTGCCCGAACGCCTACAACAGCGACCAGGCCGACATCGACGCCGACGGCGTAGGCGATGCGTGCGACACCTGCCCCGGAACTCCGGACGTGAGCAACGTCGACATCGACGGTGACGGCATCGGGGACAAGTGCGACGTGTGCAAGGCTGTTTCGGACAAGGCGCAGCTGGATGGCGACGCCGATGGAGTGGGCGACGCCTGCGACACCTGCCCCGAGACCGTGGATGCTGAGAACCTGGACGGCGACCTCGACGGCATCGGCGATGCCTGCGATGTGTGCCCGGCCATTGCCGACGAGGATCAACCGGACGCAGACGGCGATGGGAAAGGCGACTTCTGCGACTTCGACTCCCTCGTGGGCGGAGGGGGCTCGTGTGGCCTCGGGCTCGGCGGCGGGGCGGCGGCGCTGGCCTTCGCGGCGGCGCTCGCGGCGCGGCGGCGTCAGCGCCCGTAGTGCCAGCAGGCCCAGCAGATGCGCGCCCCGGCGCGCAGGCTGCCGCGCACCGAGCCGCTGATCTTGCTTTGGCCGATGCGCTCGCGATTCGCCACGGGCACCTCCACCACTCGGAGCCCGGCGCGTAGCGCCTTCATTTGCATCTCGACGTTCCAGCCCCACGTTGCGTCCACGAGGTCAAGGCCCACGAGGGCCTCGTACCGGGCGGCGCGGAAGGGGCCCATGTCGGCGAAGCGGTGCCCGGTCTGGATGGCGATCAGCGAGGTGGCCAGGGCGTTGCCCCAGCGTTGCTGGGGGGGCATCGTGCCGGGGTCGGCCCGGCGGGTGCGGTCGCCGAGGACGAGGTCGGCGTGGCCGGACTGCAGCGGGGCGAGGAGCGCTGGAAGGTCGGCGGGGTCGACGCTGTGGTCGCCGTCCCAGACCACCACGACGTCGGGGGGGCTGGGGGCGAGGTGTCGCAGGCCCGCGGCGACGGCACCGCCGTAGCCGCGGGCTGGCCACGCCACGACCTCGGCGCCGGCGGCGCGCGCGAGGGCCGCGCTCTGGTCGGTGCTTCCGTTGTCGCACACCACCACGCGCAGCCCGGCGGGCAGCTCCGCCAAGACCAGCGGAAGGGCTTCCTCCTCGTTGAGCACGGGCATGAGCACGGCGACCTGCACTCCGCGGGGCTATCCGACCGCGTAGCGGGGGGAGCGGTCGGCCCGCGCAGGCGTGTTAGCCCCCGCAACGTTCGATTCCGGAGGTGAGTGTGTTCGCCATCGTGCTTGCAGCCGTCGTGGGGCTCGCGGTCGCCGAAGAGTCACCCGTTCGGGTGGCGGTCGGAGATGCTTCGGCGCCCGCCGGGGGCATCGCTAGGGTCCCGGTGCGCTTCGACATCCCGCCGGGCACGCACATCTACGCGGACATGCTCGCTGTCGAAGTCATCGATGGTGCCGGCCTCCGCGCGGGAGAGATCGAAGAGCCTACGGGCAGCCTCGAAGCCGACCCCGCGAACCCTGCGCGCCAGCGCGAGGTGTACGCGGCGGGGCTCACCGAGGTGCAGCTGCCCCTCACGCTGCCCGCCGACGCGGCGGGCTCCTATGCGGTGCGGCTCCTGGTGAAGCACCAGGCCTGTCGGGTGGGGCTTTGCTACCCCGGCGCTGAGCAGGAGTTGGTGGCGCAGGTGTCCGTCGGCGGCGCGCCGATCGCGGTGCCGGGGATCGCCGCGGCGGCGGCGGCGGAGCCGGAAGAGGTGCCCGCTCTGTTTTCGGCGGCCCCCACCGCTGACGGGTTGGTGGGTGTGAAGGTGGACCTGCAGGGGGATTGGCACATCAACAAGATGTTCGTGACCCTCACGGTCTCGGGGCCGGCTGGCTACTCGGCCGGCGAGCCGGTCTTTCCGCCCGCGGTCGCCACCGGAAAGCAAGAGGACTTCACCTACCGCGAAGACTTCGAGGCCGACTTCTCCGTGGTGGCGCCCATCAGCGGCCCCGCCGGCCCAGCCACCGTCACGGTGGACTTCGGCTACCAGGCCTGCAAGGGCGTGAGCCTCTGCAAGATGCCCACGTCGGCGACGGTCCAAGTGCCCGTAACGGTCCTGCCTGCGGGCCAGGTGGCCCTCCTGCCTGACCCCGCCTCGCTGATCGGGGCCGTCCCGGCGCACGCCGCGGAGCCCGTGCCCCCGGCGGCCGGCGCTGTCGCCACCGAAGACCTCGGCGGCCAAGGAAGCTTTGAGGCCGCCGCCGCGCAAGGTGGCCTTTGGTTGGCCATCTTCTGCTTCCTCAGCGGGGTGGCCGTGTCGTTCACGCCCTGCGTGTTGCCGATGGTGCCCATCACGCTCGGGATCATCGGCGCCAAGGGTGCCGGTTCTCGCCTCGAGGCACTCGGGCTCAGCGGCGCCTACGTTGCGGGCCAAGCGGCGGTGTACACCACCCTCGGGCTGGTCGTCGGCCTCTCCGGCGGCATGTTCGGGGCGTGGCTCCAGAACCAGTGGGTGCTTGGAGGCATCGGGGGCCTGTTCTTCGTGCTGGGCTTCTCGATGTTCGGCTTCTTCGACATTCAGGTGCCCGTCTTCGTGCAGAGCCGCATCTCCGGCTTCGACAAGCGCGGGGGGGTGTTGGTTGCGGCCGTGTTCGGGATGATCGGCGCCCTCCTCGCCGGCCCCTGCAGCGGCCCCGTGGTGATCGGCATCCTCGGGGTGGTGGCCACCGGCGGCCAAGCCTGGTGGGGCGCCGTGCTCATGTTCGTCTTCGCGCTGGGGATGGGGATGATCTTCCTCGTCGCCGGCGCGGCGATGGGGTGGATGCCGAAGCGCGGCGCCTACATGGTGCTGGTGAAGAAGAGTTTTGGCATCGTGATGTGGCTGGGCGCGATCTACTTTGCGCGCCCGCTGTTCTCCGACACTCAGACTGCCCTGCTCACCGCGGGGGTGCTTCTGGTCACCGGCGTGTTCGCATGGCCCGATCCGGAAGACGGTGAAGGGTTCTACGCCGTTCGGTTGCGGCAGCTCTACACGGGTGTCGCCCTGCTCGTGGGCGCGTACCTGCTCCTCGGCACGCTGGTGCGGAGCGGCTTCATCCTGCCGGCCGTGAGGCTCGGGGGCGGGAGTCCTGCCGGTCAGGTGGCGTCGGCCTCCTCCGTGACGTTCCTCCGCACTGAGGCAGAAGGCCTCGTGGCTGCCCAGTCCTCCGGAAAGCCGCTGATGATCGACTTCACCGCCGAGTGGTGCGCCGCCTGCCATGAGATGGAGAAGCTCACCTACACCGACGCCGCCGTGATCGCGGCTGCCGAGGGTTTTGTGCCCGTGATGATCGACTGCACCGACAAGGGCAGCGCCATCGTTCAAGCGGTGCAGGCCAAGTACGCCGTGCGCGGCTTGCCCACGGTAGTGTTCGCTCTGCCCGACGGTACGATCCTCGACCGCACGGTGGGCTTCGTGGCGGCCGGAGACTTCGAGAAGGTCATGGCGCGCGCCGCGAAGCGAGCGCGAGGATGAGCGGGGCCCTCGCCCGCCTGCGGGCCACCTACCTCTCCATTGGTGAGCGTCTCAAGGCCCTGCTCGCCGAGTACGGCATCCTCGCTCTGGTCGTGTGGTACGCCGTGTTCGGCCTCACCCTGCTCGTGGTGGCGGGCCTCATCGAGTTGGGCCTCGATTGGCCTTGGCTCGACGCCAAAGTGGGCGACGCGGGCACCTGGCTGGGCGCCTACCTGCTCGCGAAGCTGCTCACGCCACTCCGCTTCGGCGTCGTCGCCGCTGTGCTGCCCTTCGCCGCTCGCCTTCGTCGGCGCTTCACGGGTGGGCTTCCCGCACCGTGATCTGGGTGTGGCTGGCCTGCGAGTCGGCAGACGTGCGCGAGGCCCGGTGCCAGCGGCCGCTGGTGGAGCTGGTGGCGTGGCGGAATGGCCGCTTCCTGTCTCCCCCCGAAGGCCCACCCGCCGCGCCCGCTACCCCCGACTCTCTGTTGCGCGAGGAGCGCGACCGCGTGGACGCCGCCGTGGCTGACATGCGCGCGCTCGGCAACAACTGCGACACCCAGTGGCGCTTCAGCCTGTGGACCGAGCCCGACACGCCGCCCGCCCGCCTCCGCGACGAAGCCCTCCGCCGCGTGCTGGCCCTCCCGCCCGTAGAGTACTCGGTAAAGGGGGTGGGCTACGCGCGGCAGACGACCGACGGCCGAGCGGGAGTGGTGAGGCCCTGAGCTGTAGCGCCGCCGAGGCGCCGCCCTGCGCAGGCGAAGCGCCGACCCAACGAGGCTGGGCCAGCGCGCAGGGCCCTACCCGCCGTTGCTGGCTTCGAACGTGGGCGCCTGGAGCGCAAAGTCTCCGACGCCGTCGGGAACGCGGGCCGCGGCAAGGTCGGGGGTCTGTTCGGCCTCCCAGAACACTGAATCGACCGTGATGAGGTCGTTGCCTTCGGCGTAGTTGAGGTAGAGCTGGTCGCCCTTGCGGTTGAGCTTGAACGAGGTGTGGTACTCGGTGCCGGTGGTCTGCTCGGGCTGACCGTCGCACCAGATGGCGAGGTAGCCGCCTGCATCGATGCCCACGCCGGCCGGCATCGCGAACACGGTGGGCTCGGCCTCGTCGTCGGTGAGGTAGAAGCCCGTGAGCTGCACGATCGTGTCGCCGTTGTTGTAGATCTCGATCCAGTCGTTGAACTCCCCGGCGGCGTCGGCCTGAGAAACGTCGTTGCTGGCGAGGACTTCGTTGATGACGAGCGGCGGGGCATTCAGCGTGGAGCCGCCTTCGCCCGTGTCGTTGGGTTCGGAGCCGGTTTCCGTGGTGTCACAGGCGATGAGAGCGAAGGCGAGAAGCATCGGGGCGTTTCCTCAGGGTGCAGGGGGCGGGCGCACAATAGCACCCTTCGGCGGGTTGTAGCATGCACGACACCTGCACGAACATTGCTGCGGTGGACGCACCCTGCGTGGAGCGTCGGTGCTACCATGCACGTTGCCCCCAGGAATCCATGAGCACGAAAAAAACGCGCATCCTGTTCATGAAGTACCACGAGGCGGCCGACCAGCAGCCGCTCTCGCAAAAAGCAGCCGAAAAGCTTGGAATCTTCCCATCGCTGCCGCTCTTGCAGCTGGCGGCCTGGGTGCGGCAGCACGGTTTTCCCATCGGCTACATCGATCTGCACGCGGAGAACCTGTTCCCCAAGGATGCCGGCCCGCGCGTGGCCGAGTTCCGTCCTGACATCGTGGCGCTCACCGCCAAGACCTTGGGTTGGCCCGCCGTCATCGAAATCGCCCAGATGGTGAAGGCCAAGTTCCCCAACGCCCTCATCGTGGTGGGCGGGCCGCATCTGAGCATCTACCCGAAGGAGTCGCTCACGTGGGACTGCTTCGACCTTGCGGTGGTGGGAGACGGCGAAGAAACCTTCCTCGACATCTGTGAACGGGTGGAGAACGGCGAGAGCCTCGACGACATCCCCGGCACCTGCGTTCGCAAGGACGGCGAAGTGGTCATGAACCCCACGCGCGCCGTGCCGAAGGACATCGACAAGTACCCGATGCCCGCGTGGGACCTCGTGGATGTGAACCGGTACCACTGCCTCACCCTGCTCAAGCCCTTCGCCACGATGGTCACCACCCGCGGCTGCCCGTGGCACTGCGGCTACTGCAGTCAGGTGTACAGCGACAAGCTTCGTTTCCGCGCCCCCGAGTTGGTGGTGGACGAGATGGAGATGCTCGTGAAAGACCACGGGGTGCGCGAGATCGTGATGTTCGATGAGACCTTCACCATCGGCAAGAAGCGGATGCGGAAGTTCTCCGAGGAGATTCTCCGGCGGAACCTCAAGGTGAAGTTCAACATCCGGGCTCGCGTAGACACGGTCGACCGGGAGGTGCTTGAGCTTCTCAAACGCGCCGGGTTGCGCAGCATCCACATGGGCGTGGAGGCCGGCACGGACCGTGTGTTGAAGATCATGAACAAACAAATCACGCGCGAGCAGACGGAGCGAGCCTTCCGGATTGCCCGTGAGGTCGGCATCGAAACCCGCGGCTACTTCATGGTGGGCTACTACGACGCTTCGCCGCAGGACATCGAGGAGATGATCAACTTCTCGGCCAACCTCGGGCTCGACTGGGCCAGCTACAGCGTGGCCACCGCCCTGCCCGCCACCGACCTGTACCGCATCGCCCAGGAGCGCGGGTACGTGGACGGAGACTTCTGGCGTCGCTACACGATCAACGGGGGTGGTCCGATTCCCCAGCTCGAAACCGAGACCTTCACCGCAGAGCGCCTCCGGCAGTACCGCACGAAGGCCTACCTCAACTTCTACCTGCGCCCCGACCTCATTCGTCGGAAGCTCTCGAAGAGCGAGGGCCGCGACGAGCTGCTGGAGATGCTGGGCGGCGTGACCGTGCTCAGCGAGATCGTGAAGAGCACGCTCACCAAGGCCATCCCGAGCGTGGGCCTCGGGAAGTGGGGAACGGTCTAGCCGATCGCCTCGCCGAGGATGGCGCCGAGTTCTTCGAGGAGCCGTTCGCCGAGAGCGCGGGTCGCCCGCGCAGGCGTGCCGAAGTAGGCGCGCGCGCCGCCGGCCTCTTCGAAGCAGGTGGCGCCTCGCTGGATGCCCAACCCGAGGTCGGAGTAGACGTTGGGCAGCCGGGTGTGGCCCACGACGAGGCGAGGCGCGATGGCCAGCATGAGGGAGGTCTCGTAGATGCCGCTGTGGCCGTCGAGCGGGGCTGCAGCGCGCTCGAGGCGTTGGGCGTAGCGGCGGCTGCCCACGTGGGGGAACACCACCGTCACCCCCGCGCGCTCTTGCACCACCTGGCAGGCGGCGAAAAGCGCATTGACGTTCGCCGGTTCGAAGTGGGCGTTGGCGATGGCGAGTTTGCTAGCGCCTGCTGCGTGGGCCGAGAGGAGTACGTCGACCACCAGCGCCGTCATCGTTTCGGGGGAGAGGGAGAGGGTGCCGGGAAAGTTGCGGGCGAACCGGGTCACGCCGTAGGCCAAGGGCGGCAACACCACGCCACCACACCGGGCCGCCGCGTTTTTGGCCATCGCTTCGGCGATGCGTACGTCGGTGTCGAGCGGCAGGTGCGGGCCGTGCGCCTCACACGCCCCCGTGGGCAGGATCACGGGCCGCCCCGCCATCGCTGCCGTGGGGGACCGCCGCTCTCCGAGGGGGCGTTTCACCGGAAGCCGGCCTTGAGCTCTGCCCGTGCAACCTTGCCGCGATCGTTGCGCGGCAGCACCTCAAGGAAGCGCACGTGCCGCGGGTACTTGTGAGGGGCGAGCTGCGCTTTCACCCACGCCTGAAGCTCGACGGCGAGCCCTTCGCCCGGCGGCGAGTGCGGGCACACAAACGCGACGGTGGTCATCAGCCCCTCCACCTCCACGCCCACGACGGCCACCTCATTGACCGCCGGGTTGGCGAGCAGGCAGTTCTCGACCTCCACCGGCGAAACGTACACGCCGCCCACCTTCAACAGGTCGTCGGCGCGGCCGCAATACCGGAAACGGCCCTCGGCGTCGATGCAGAACTGATCGCCGGTAACGGTCCATTCGCCGCGAAAGGTGGTGCGACTCTTCTCCCGATCCCGGTGATAGCCGATGGCGTTGCTCGGCCCCTTGATCCAGAGGGTGCCGATCTCTCCCGCCGGCACGTCGGCCCCGTCGCTCCCCACGAGGCGCGCGTCGTAGCCGGGCACGAGGCGGCCGAGCGTGCCCACCCGTACGTCGCCCGGGTAGTTCGTGATGTAGATGTGGAACATCTCGGCGCTGCCGATGCCATCGAGGATTTCGACGCCGGTGCGCTCTGTCCACCGGCGGTAGAGCTCGCCGGGCAGCGCTTCGCCGGCGGAGAGCACCAGCCGCACGCTCGAGAGGTCGGTCGTGGCCGCGTCGGGGCACTCCAGCATCTTGTGGATCATCGTGGGAACGTTGGTGACGATGGTGGGACGGAAACGCGCGATGTGGGCCAGCACGCCTTCGGGCGTGCTCCGCTCGGGGAAAAGGCAGGTCGTGGCGCCCACGGACCACGGGAACAGCAGGTTCGTACCGGTGGCGTAGCCGAAGAACAGCTTGGGCACCCCGAGCGTGACGTCGTTCTCACGGATGCCCAGCACCCGCTTCGCGTACATCTCCGTGTTGAATACGAAGTCGCCGCCCGCATGCACGCAACCCTTCGGCTTGCCGCTGCTGCCCGACGAGAAGAGCCACACGGCCGGGTCGTCGGCGGAGGTGTCGCCG
>CANKOI010000048.1 GCA_947484175.1 Deltaproteobacteria bacterium | reverse complement strand
TGGTCGCCCACCTGGCCCACTTGCGAGGTCTGGGGGTTCACGAGGTCTACGCGCACGGCGGCGTAGGGGCGCGCGCCCTCGGGGATCATGGGCACCACACGCCCGTCGGGCGCTCGCACCATGCGGGCGGCCTCGGCTACCCAGCCCTCGGCGCCCTGTTCGGCTTCGTAGTGGTCGAACATCTCCACGTACGACTCGCGGTGCGCCACGAGGAACTCGCGGGGCTGGATGTTCCGCTTCACAAAACCGTCCACCTCGTCGGCGTAGGCGCCGGCCCCCTCGATGAAGTTGTCTTCGTCGAGGTTCTCGCGAACGTAGGTACGAAGCTCCTCGAGGCCGGCCGCGAGTTCGCCCCGCGCCAAAAGGAGGTGCGCGAGACCTTGGCGGGCGCGCGGCTGGCCGGGGCTGTCCGCGAGGATCCGCCGGTACTCCCGCGCCGCGCTGTCGGGCTGGTCGAGGTCTTCGTGGGCGGCGGCGAGGGAAAGCCGGAAGCCGTCGCGCATCGTGGTGAAGTGGTCGCGCTCGGCGGGGCGCTGGACCACCAGCGCGTCGACGCGTGAGACAGCCTCTTCGATGAGTCGGATGGCCAACTCCGGCTCGCCGAGCTGCAGATGAACCACGCCGAGGGCGTTGAGCAGGTCCACGCGGTCGGGCGCGGCCTCCACCGCGCGCAGCAGGAGCTCGCGGGCGCCACGGGGATCTTCGTCGCGGAGCTTGGCGAGCGCGGCGTCGGCGAGCTCTTCGGGGCTGAGGTCGGGCATGGCGCGGAGCTTATCGGCCGTGGGGAAGCCTACCAGTCGCGGGGGCTGGCGTTTTCGCCGTTGGGCCGGCCGGCTACGCTCGCGCGGTGCGATTGAACCCCCGTCTGGCCGCCCTCCCCTCCTACCCGACCGTGGTGCTCGATCAGAAGCGGTCCGCTCTGCTGGAGGCCGGCCGGCGGGTGTTCGACTTCGGCACCGGCGACCCCACGGAGCCCACCCCCGAGTTCATTCGCGCGCAGGTCGCCCCCGCGATCCCGGACAATTGCCGCTACCCCACCGTGCTGGGCGGGAGCGCCGTGCGCGAAGCCTTCGCGGGCTGGGTGGCGCGCCGCTTCGGCGTGGCGATCAACCCGGCCACGCAGGCGTTGCCCAGCTCGGGCTCCAAGGAGGCGGTGTTCCACCTGCCGCTGTTGGTGGTGGACCCTCAGGCCGACGACCGCACCGTGGTGTTCCCCGACCCCGGCTACAGCGTGTACTACCGGGGCGCGGTGCTCGCGGGAGGAGACCCCTTCCCGCAGCGCCTCAGCGGCGACTTCAAGCAGCGGGTGTGGGAACTTTCGCCCGACGTGCTCCGCCGCACGCGGCTGGTGTGGATCAACTCGCCCCACAACCCCACCGGCGCCGTGCTCTCCCGCGCCGAGCTGCGCCGCACCTGGGAGGTGTGCCGCCAATACGACATCCTCCTCGCCTCCGACGAATGCTACGCCGACACCTGGTTCGACGAGCCCCCTCCCTCGATCCTTGAGGTGGCCCAGGAGGGCGTGATCGCCATCTTCTCGCTCAGCAAGCGCAGCGGGATGACGGGCTACCGCACCGGCATGATCGCGGGCGACCCGGCGTGGATGCAGCGGCTGCGCGAGCTGCGGGTGAACCCGGGTCTCGCCCCCCAAGACTTCGTGAACGCGGCGGCAGCGGCGGCCTGGAGCGACGACGGCCACGCCGACGAACGGCGTGGCCTCTTCCGCCAGAAGCGCGAAGTGCTGATGAGCTTCTTGGAGCGCGCCGGGCTGGAGGTGGTGGCCAGTGAGGCCAGCTTCTACCTGTGGGTGCGCGTTCCGTCGGGCCACACCGGGCAGTCCTACGCGGAGCGCTTGCTGGAGGCCGGGATCATGACCAACCCGGGTAGCGCCTTCGCGGTGACGGATGCCGGAGACGCCTTCGTGCGGCTGGCGCTGGTCCCCGATGTGGAGACCTGTCGGGAAGCGTGCGCCGCGTGGGCCGCGTTGCTGTGATCCGGAACCGCGGGCGACTTCCGCTGTCGAAGCGGGGAGGAGTCTCGCCATGCTGCTGCTTCTCGCTTCCGCCTTTGCCCAGGACCCGGACACGCTGCCCGAGAACGCCAAGCCGCGCGAGCAGTACCAAGCCGTGAACATCCTCGATTTCGACCCGCTCGCGGTTGGCGGCTCCCTTCAGGGGCCGAGCATCGACATCGTGGTCGAACCGCCCATGGCCACTCACCCCTCGTTGATCCGGCTGCGCGCGACGTTCAACGAGGAGCTCGCCGGATCGGTCACGCAGGTGCGCTGAGCAGCCCCGCTGGCTCAGGTCGCGTCGGTGGGGTCGAGCTCGCCGGGCCGTGCGGACGAACGGAAGATCATTCGCACGAGGAAGGCGCCCACGGCGGCGAACAGGAGTCCGGGGAAGAGCACCAGCGGGTGCGTGCGGTCGTACGTGAGCCGGTGGATGAGCATCACGGCGAAGCTGCGGTCGGGTGCGGCCGTGGGGGCGAGGGTGAAGTCGGTGAGGGCAGCGCGGGCCGTGGTGCCGAGGTCAGCGTCGCGCGAGGCGTTGCCGCTGAGCCACATCACCTGGTACCCGGTGGCGGTAGTGAGGCCGCCCACCCAGAGGCCGTCGTTGGCGTGCACCAGGATCGCGGACTCTTTGCCGCGAGGAAGTTGCTCCGCCGCGGGCAGGGAGGCGGCGGCCGACCCGAAAATACGTTGACCGAACAGGATGGACTCGTCGGCGAAGCTGTTGGGGTCGAGCACGGGAGCGATGGCGACATCCGGGCAGGCGAGGAGGAGGTCGGCCTCGCCCCCCACGTGGGGCCAGATCGCGGGGGTGCAGGCCTTCACATCGGAGGCACCCGTGGTTCCCAAGAGTCTGGATACTTCAGCGTCTTCCGTGGCGAGCGGGGCGCGCCACCCTACGGGGAGGAGGAGCGTGCCCGCGGCGGTGGTGAGGGTCTCTTGGCCGCCGATCGGGGCCGGCGGGCGGGTGATCTGCACGCCCGCCAGCAGCGTTTCGAGCTGGCGGGCCCCGCGCTCCCGCATGGCTGCGGCGGTAATCGTGTACAACTGCGAGGTGAGGCCGTTGGTGGAGAAGGCGGCGGCGTGGGCGACCCCTTTGATGCCGCTGCCGCTCGCGAAGTCGAGCGTGGCCCGGGCGCGGGGCTGGCCGGCCACCACCTCCACCTTCACCTCGCTGATCACCACGTCCGTGGCGCCTTCGGACTCCTCAAGGCCCCGCTTCCACTCGTTGGCCAGCTCGCGAGCCACGGTTTCGTCGATCGTGAGCTGGAGGCTGGAACTCCATGCGGTCACGAAAACGCTGCGGTCGGGGCTGCGACCCTTGAAGTCCCAGTCCGACCAGCGCGACATGTGCCACTTGGGTGCCGAGAGCGTGAAGCCGGAGCCGGGAAGCGGGTAGTTGCCGTCGGCGGGGGCGTCGGGGTTCGCACCCTCGGGGATGGCGGCGGTGGCGAGCAGAATGAGTGAGAGCATGGCTTTCCCGGAAGCGGTCGCAGGGTAGGCCGTGGCCGTGCGGGGTGGCGCCCGGTTGACGTCAATCTTGCAAGTTCGTCTCGACGGGCAGGTAGACGACAGGCGCGCCGCCGCGCGGTAAGGCGGCGAGGTGCGTACCCTCGACCCCCGCGTGAAGACCCTTTGGCGGCTCGAAGGAGTGGTGGGGTCGTTCACCTCCGCCCTGCCGGTGTACCTGCTCCTCGGTTGGGCCGTTTCGACGGGCTTCGGCTACGGCGCGGCCGCCGTCGCGGTGATCGCAGCGTGGTTCGCCTTCGTGCTGCGGGCCCTCCTCTGGCCGAGCCTTCAGCATCGGTACTTCCGCTACGAGATCACCGAGCAGAGCCTCGTGGTGGAAGAGGGGGTGGTGTGGCGCCGCACGATCTGTGTGCCGCGGGCTCGCATCCAGCATGTCGATACGCGGCAGGGGTTTTGGGAGCGACTTCTGCACCTCTCCCGAGTGATCGTCTACACCGGCGCCGGGCTCTCCAGCGACGCTTCGCTGCCAGGCCTCGACACGGACGAGGCGATCCGAGTGCGCGACGAGCTGGCGCAGGCCCGTCGGGGGCAGGATGACGGTGTCTGACCCGTCGCGGTGGCGGCGGCTGCACCCGGCTTCCTTTCTGGTGAACCTCGTGCCCACCGCGTGGCGCACAGTGTGGAGCCTGTGGCCGCTCGTGGTGGGGGCGATCTGGGGCCGGCAGCAGGGCTCCGCCTTCGACGTGGTCGTGATCCTGTTCTTCTCGATGGCGGCGGTCGGCCGTACCCTCCTGCACTTCCTCACCCTGCGCTACCGACTCTTCGACGGGCGCCTCGAAATCCAGTCCGGGCTCCTCTCGCGCGTGGAACAAGCGTTCGACCCCTCCCGCATCCAAAACGTGGCGATCCAGCAGAACCTCTTTCATCGGCTGAGCGGGCTGGTGGAGCTCCGGGTGGAGATGGCCGGCGCTTCCGGGCTGCTGGCCACCGACGGCCTCCTCTCCGCGCTTTCCCTCGAAGACGCGGAGGCGCTTCGGGCCGCCATCGGGCGCCCCGGAACGTCGGTGGCGTCGAGCGGAGCTCCCCACCAAGCCCTCGACGCGCCAGGCCTCCTCGAAGTGGTGGCCTACGGCGCCAGCTCCGGTCGAGCCGGCATGGCCGGGGCGGGCGTGGCGGTGATGGTGGAGGTGTCGCAGCGGGTGGCCCCGGGTAGCCTGCCGTTGGCGCCGGCGAGCGGGCCCGGCTGGGTAGGTCTGGTGCTGGTGGCGCTAGCCGCCGGCTACGTGCTGAGCGTGCTGGCGTCGGTCTTCCGTTGGTACGGCTCGCGATGGTGGATCGAAGGGGAACACCTGCACTTTGAAGGCGGCCTGCTCACCCGGCGGCGGGTGGACATCCCGCAGCGAAAACTGCAAATGGTACAGGTGAGCGAGCCGATCGTGCGGCGGGCGATGGGTTTTGCAACCCTGCTGTTCGACACCGCAGCGGGGGGCGGTCCTCCGGAGCCCGGTGGGTCGACAACCGAAGGCGTGGTGCCGATGGTGGCCCGGGAAGACGTAGACGACCGCGTCCGTGTCGCGTTTCCCGGTCTGGAGCCCAACCTCGGCGACACGCTGCGGCCGGCGGCCGCAGGTGCGCTGACCTCGGCGATGGTGGCCTCCGTGCTCGGGTGGGCGCTGCCGCTCGTGGCGCTCGTCGCCTTCACGGGGCAGGGGTGGTTCCTGTTGATCCTCCCTGTCGCCCTCGCCGTGGCGTGGCTCGACGTGCGCTGGCAGGGCTGGGCCGTCACGCCGGGCTTCATGGTCACGCGGCGCGGCTTCCTTTCGCGCGACACCTGGGTGCTGCCCCGCGCCAAGTTGCAGTCGGTGCGCTGGGTGCAGGGGCCGCTGGAGCGCGCTCTGGGAATCGGCTCGGTGGTCGTGTGGTTTCCGGGCGGGCGCCTGCCGCTCCCGCTCGTCGCCGAGGCCGAGGGCCGCCGACTCTTCGCCTCGCTGTCGCCGCCGCGGTAGGCTAGCCGCATGACAAAAGACCCCTACGGGTACACCGACGCGGGGCCCGTTTCCGTTCCTGTGGTGAACGTGCTCTGGTATTCCGTCGGGGCCTGCATCTGTGCGGCGCTGGGCATGTGCGCTTGCTACATCCCCTTCTTCATCGGGTCGCCGCTGGGCCTCTACGGCGCATGGCACGCCAACAAGGCTCTCGCTGCGGCGAAGGACGAGCGCGACCGATCGGTGGCCTCCGCGGCCCTCGCCGCCGGCTTGGCTGGAGGGCTGGTCAGCACGATGTTTGCAGTCTTTATCCTAATGTACATGCTCTTTTTCGCTGTTTACCTGGCCTTCATGGTGCTGGTCATGGGGGCGGCAGCCAGCAGGCAGGGATTTTAGCCGGCGGCGGCGGTGCTCAGGGCCCCCCGATCAGCCAGCGAACAGCGACCACCGACGCGAGGAATCCGGCCACGTCGGAGAGTACGCCCACGGGCACGGCGTGGCGGAAGCGCGTGATACCGACGCTGCCGAAGTAGACGGCCAGCACATAGAAGGTCGTTTCGGTGCTGCCTTGCATCGTGCCCACGAGGTTGCCGAGGTAGCTGTCGGGGCCGAAGGTGCGCGTCATCTCGCTGAACAGGGCGAACGCGCCCGACCCGGAGAGCGGCCGCAAGAAGGCCAGCGGGAGCACTTCGGGGGGGATGTGGACCCAGCCGGCGGGCACGGCCAGCGCGCCGACGACGACGTCCATGGCCCCGCTAGCGCGGAACATCCCCACCGCAACGAGGATGGCCGCAACGTAGGGGATGATGCGCTTGGCGGAGTCGAACCCCTCGCGCCCGCCCTCCACCAGCGTTTCGTAGACCTTCACCCCGCGCACCACCCCGAACCCGAGCATCCCGGCGATGAGTCCCGGTAGGATGAAGAAGGTGGCCCGGTCGTCGAGCGACACCCAGATGCACAGCGCAGCTACCGCCCCCACAAAGCCGAACAGCGGCACGAACTCGCGCGCGGCCACCGGCTCTGGCGTGCAGGGCTCCGAGGACCCGCCCCGCCAGATTCGCCCGAGACCCTTGCCGATCAGGATGGCAACCACCATGCCCGCGGCCGAGGCGAGGATGGTGGTGGGCAAGATGCTGGCCGGGTTCTGGCTGCCCCACACCGCGCGGACGGCCATCACGCCGGTGGGGAGGATGGTTATTCCGCTGGTGTTGAGCGCGAGGAACAGGACCATCGCGTTGGTGGCGGTGCCCTTCTCGCGGTTGAGCGTGTCGAGCTCCTGCATGGCCTTGATGCCGAAGGGGGTGGCCGCGTTGCCGAGGCCCAGCATGTTCGCCGAAAGGTTCATCACCATCGCGCCCATCGCCGGGTGTTGCGCGGGCACGTCCGGAAACAGAAAGACGAGCAGCGGGCGCAACGTGCGCGCGATGAGGTCGAGCCCGCCGCCCGCTTCGACGACCTTCATCAGCCCGAGGAAGAGCGTCATGGCGCCGACCAGACCGATGGCCAGTTCCACCGCCTTCTTGGCTTGCTCGAGCCCGGCATCGGAGACCAGCTTCATCCGGTGCTCGGCGTCGAAGCGCACCTCGACCTCCCCGTTGGGCGCGAACGTTCGCAGCCGCGCGCTCGGCGGATCAGCGGGCGTTGCTCCAGCAATGACTTCAAGCACGGTACCCGGGTACTCCACCCCCTGAGCCTCCACCCGCGCGGCCCCCCCCACCTTCACGGCGCTCGCGGGGTCGAGCTGCACCGTCATCTCCAGCCCGGTGAGTGAGCCTGAGTGAGCCGGCGAGCCCGAGTAGCCAGCCACCAGAACGCTCAGGGCCACAAGCAGGGTGAAGAGCACGTTCATGCCGTCTAGCTATGGTGTGGACGCGTCAAGAGCGAGCGCGCGGCCTCCGAAACTCTTCCATGGAGTAGCGTTCCGCCCGACAGCGCATAGCTTTGCGCGGTGAAACGACTTCTGCAGGACTGGGCCCTCGCGCTCGGCGTGGCGCTGGCCCTGATCGTGGGCATGTCGATCTTCGGCGGCGAAAGCAAGGTGGGAGGCGAAGCGCCGCCCCTCTCGCTGGTGAACGTCGCGGGCGGCGAGACGGACCTTCTCGAGCTGCGCGGTCAGGTGGTGGTGGTGAACTTCTGGGGAACGTGGTGCCCGCCGTGTCGCGAAGAGATCCCCGAGCTCAGCGCGTGGGCCGATGACCATCCTGATGTGCGGGTGCTCGGCGTCGCCGTGAGGAGCGGCTCCGGCGATGCACTTGCCGCACAAGCGGAGCGGCTGGGCGTCACGTACGACGTTTTGCAGTCCACGACCGCCGTCGTGCGCGACTGGAAAGTCAGCGTCTTCCCCACCACCTTCGTGATCGGGCGGGACGGCCACATCAAGGCGGCGCGAACGGGGTCGTTGTCGGCCGCGGAGCTCGGAAGACTGGTGGCGAAGGCGGAGTGATCGGGGCGCCGGCCGGCGGGCGGCAGCAGCTACCGCAGGCGGTACAGCCGCAGGTTCGGCCCCATCCGCGTCACCCCTGAAAAGCGGGCTGCCGGAAGGTAGAGGGCGTCCTGCTGGTCGTACACCGGTCCCTCCGGGTCGGCCGCGCCGACTTCCTCGTGGGCCAGCTCGTACCGCGAGGCCAACAACGGCTCCAGTTCGGCGGGCACGGCACTGTAGAAGCGTAGTCCGGAGCTCTCCACCTCGAGCCACGGTGGGGGGGAGGCCAGGAGTTCGGCTACCGTCACTTGCGAGGCGTAGTCGATGCCTGCTTTGGCCAGGAACTGCACGTCGTACATCGGCCGAGCGGCGCGGTACCACTTCTGCTCGTCGGGCTTCCGGAACCCGCCCGCGTCGGCCCGCCCGCTCCGGGCCGCATATTCCCGCGTTTGGTTCGGCACGTTGCGCTGGAGCATCGGCGCCCCCGTGTACGCGCCTGCATGCACGATCACCGCGTCGGTCGGTACGTTTCCCTCGATCCACGCCCCCATCGCCGAGCGAGTGTCGCCCGCACGCATCAGGCCCACCGCCTGCACCGAACGCCACAGGGGCGAGATGAGCAGCACGGCGGCGAGTCCGGCGGCGGCCAGCACTCCGAATCGCCGGTGCACCGCATCGAGTACCAGCCCCGCGCCCATCGCCACGAAGGGCACCACTGGCAGCATGTAGCGGAAAAACGCTGTCTCGCCGCGCCCGATGAGGAGGAAGTAGACCAAAGGGAACGAGAACACCACCAGCGCGAGGCGGCGATTGGCTCCGAACGCCGTCAGCATGCCCACTGCGCCCGCCACGAACCCCGGCCAGCCGAACGCGAGCGGCAGCGTGACGGTGGCGTGGTGAAACCAGCCTCCGCCGACGTCCACATGGTGTCCTTCCGCGAGGTGTCCGGCTTCGTAGCGGAAGTCGGTCAGAAAAGTGGAGGCATCCAGCACTGCATAGGGGCTGCCAGCCACGAACCCCAGCCCCATGGCGGCGACCGCCGCGGCGCCGATCCGGAGTTGACTCGCTGCGGGCGAGGTGGCCGCAGCGAGGACGAGCGGTACGATGAGCAGGGCCGCGTTGTACTTCGTACTGGTGGCGAGCCCCGCCACGAGGCCGGCCACCGCAGCCGCGCGCAAGGTCCCCCGCGCTTGCAACCGGCTCGCCGCGAGCACCGCGCCCGTGGTGAGGGTCACCATCGTGATGTCGGTCACGCCGAAGTGACTGTCGCGCACATGCAGAAAACACCCCGCCAGCACCAGCGCGCTCCACACCCTCCCGGGCATCCACCCGAGCAGCAGGACCCCCGCCGTGCCCGCTGCGACGCTGAAGCTCCGCATCAGGAGCCGAAACTCCGGATCTGCGGCGAAGAATGCGCGCAGAAAGTCTTCTTGCCCTTCGAAGCGTCCCAACAGTCGCCCCAGCGCGAAGTCGGCGCCGAACAGGACAAACACGACGTATTTGAACAGGCTGGGGTAGTTGAAGCTGTGGGGGTTCAGGTCGCCACGGCCGAACTTCATCGCCTGATAGGCGAGGGTCTGTTCGTCGGGGCGGGCCTCCGCGAGGGGAAGCCCGAACTCGAGCCCGGCAACCCGGGCTAGGAGCGCGAGCGCGACGACCGCGGCGAGGACCTTGCGGGAGCGGGGCGACACCGGCGCGTGATAACCGGACGGCATGCCCATGTTCCGAGTCAGCTCCCGCGTGGGGGGTCACGTTGACGTCGACGCCCCGAATTGGATGGTGGCCTTGGGCGAGGGCCTCATGACGGTGGGCGACACCGAATCGCCCGACCGTTTGGCCTGCGAGCGCCTCATGAACGGTACGGTGCTCGTTCGTGACGTCAGAACCGGCCGGGGGTACAGCGTACAGCCCCTCGACCCGGTCGAGGAGACCGAGGCGGAGCCAGAAGGCGAGGCGCTGGAGGCCGATGGCGACTCGTTAAACGAAGAAGAGGAGCTCGAAGAGCTCGACAGCGAGCATGTCGTCCCCATCGAGCTGGTTCGCGACACGCTCGCGGCCATCCCGAAGGCGGCAGACCTCGATGCCGCACTCGCGCTCGCGGTGAGCGCGGGCGTACGGCTCACCCAGTCCCGCGGCGGGTCCGCTCTGCTGCTGGAGCCCGAGGGCCTGCGGTTTCGGTACGTCGTGGGCGAACATGCGCATCGCCTGCGCGGGATGCGGATTCCCAGCGGCGCCGGCTTGGCCGGCTTTTCCATCGACACCCTGACCTCGCTCGTGGTGCTCAACGCCTACGCAGACTCCCGGTTCGACCGCAGCGTGGACCGCCACACCGGCCACCGCACCCGCAACCTGCTCTGCGTGCCGATCGCCTCCGCGGGCAAGGCCTGGGGCTGCTTGGAGCTGGTGGACTCCGCGATCGGCTTTAGCGACGACTCCCTGGGCGAAATGGAGCTGCTCGGCGAGGCCATCGCGGAGCGGCTAGCCCAGCTATCCTCGCCCTGAGCAGGCCTACTGGATGGTGATCGACTTCACCACGGTCGTCTTCAGCGACTCGCGCATGGCCTGCTGCAGCTTGGTGTACATGCCGGGGTCCTCGAATTGGTCCTCCTCCGTGGCCTCGCCCTGCATCCGCTCGGTGTGCTTGTAGAGGTAGAACTCGGCTGCGGCGCCCTCTTCCGGGGAGAGCCGCCACTTGTTCCGCGTGATGACCGCGCCCTTCGTGCCGTCCTTGAGCACGGCAGTGGTCGTGGTGCGGATCGAGCATTCGTACATGAACGGGTTGAAGTCGCTGTTGTAGCTGCAGTCCACGTCGTCGGGCATCTTGCCGGGAACGATGGTGATCGACTTCACCTCGGTCCACGCGACCTCCTTCTCCGACTTTCCAACTTCGAGGGTGATCTTGAGGTCGCCGGAAGCCGACGTCCACCCTCGGTCGGCGTGGAAGTCTTCCGCGCGCTCCAGTCCGGTGACAGCGATCGATCGGCTGCTGCCGCCAACCGTGGTGACCGTCACGTTTAGGGTGACGTTCTTCAGTCTGGGGGCGGGAGCGGGCTCGACGGGCTCAGGCGGCGCGGGCTCGGGTGGCGCGGGCTCCGGTGCCGGCGCGGCCACCGGGGGAGGCGGGGTCGGCTCCGACTTGGCCTTCGGTTTGGCGAAGGCGGGCAGCGGGAGGGCGAGAAGGAGGACCAGGGGGATGCGCATGGTGCACCCCTAACCACCGCCAGCGCGTGTTCCATCCCTCAGCGTTCGGAAGAAGAGCATCGCGCCGACGACAACCAGCAGAAGCTGCTGCAGGCGTACCAGCAGGGTGAGCGCCATCGCAGCAGGGAGATCGAGCCTCGCGGCGCTCACGAGCAGCGCGGCGAACATGCCGTCCCAGCCGACCTGTCCGCCCGGGAATGCGAACAGCACGATCGCCCCCGCGGTGCTCGCGGCGTACGTGAACACCAGCCCCGCGGCCGTAGGTTCTGCCGCCAGACTCCGCGCTGCGCACGAAATCCCGGCGATCACGAGGCCGTGCCCGACGAGCGCCCACGCTCCGGCCTGAAGCCAGGCCCGGGCACCGACGTGGCGAAGGTCCCCCATGGCGTCGGCGAGGCGCTCCACCGAGGCGTGAAGGCGGGAGAGCCAGCTCACGCGACCGGTGGTCGCCCGCGCGAGCCGTTTCCACAGGTCCGGGAACATTGCCAGCACCAAGAGCAGTACGGCTCCGCCCGCGACGACGAACGTGGCCAGCCGGAGCCAGGACGCGCCGCTCTCGGGGAGGCTGAGTCCTCCACTCTCGACGAGTCCGAGGGCCATGAGCCCCGCGAGCCCCAGGCCCGTGAACCTCGCTGCCAGCCCGGCCGCGAGTGCCCGCTCAGCCGGAAAGCCGAAACGACGCCCAGCCATCGTGGCCCCGACCAGCTCCCCCGCCGGGCCGGGCAGCGCGTAGTTCAGGAGGCCGCCGACGAGGAGGATCGCGGTGAGCTGAGCGAGGGGGGCGCGCACGTCGGCCGGGAAGAACGCGCGCCAGCGCGCGGCCAGCGCCACCATTCCCGAGGTCATCAACAGCCAGCCCACCGCGAGCCAGCCGAACCTCAGCCCGCTCGCGAGGCGCTGGAGGTCGGCCCAGTAGCCACCGGCCGCCGACACGACGCCCGCGGCCGCGAACACGAGCAGCACGAGGCCTCCTGCGATGAGGAGGCCGCGGCGTAGGTTCGGCGTGCTCAGCCGGTCGCCATCATGAGGGTGGCGGCGCCGCGGCCGGTTCGGCCGCTTTCGGCCGGGTGTCGATGTCGCTGCGGAGCACCACGTAGATCTCGCCCTGGGACAACGCCAGCGCCAGCTTTTCGGCTTCTTCGGGGGTGACTTCGAGCGTGATGCTCGGCTTCAATTTCCGGGCCGGCGTGTCCTTCGGCGCGGCGCTACCGCCTTTGGCCTCACCGGGCTGCGGCCCGGCTGGAGCGCCGCCCACGGCGAGCACCTTCAGGGCCTCAAGGATGGTGTCCGTGGCCCACTTCGATTCGGCGGCAGCCGGGGACTCCGGTTTGATGGTGACGATGATGTCGACGTAGTTCCCGGGTTGCAGGAGTCCCGCCACTGCGTCCTCTGGGCTGGTGGCCACGGTCATTGCGCGCTTGCCAGGCGTGACGATCGCGTTGAGGCCGATGCCCTGGTCGGGGCGCGCGATGCGCTCCTCGCGCACCGGTTCGTTCGCGAGCACCCGCTCCCGCGGCGTGCGCCCCACCACATCTCCGAGGGTGGAGAACGTTCCCTCCGCCGGTGCCATCCCGGGGGTCATCGCGCGGACGACCACGTCTTTTTCGCTGATGGGGTCGCCGACTCGCAGATCGCGAACGGCGATCACCACGTCGAGGGTGTTTTTCACCCGCTTGGCCTCCGTCGCCGGTGGCTCTGTCTTTTGGACGAGGCTCCATGCGACACCGGCCGCCACAAGCAGCAATGCCCCCGCCAAGAACCATCTCATCCGCTTGCGCCCCGCAACGTCTATGGGGCGTGCGTGCCGAGCGCAACGCCCACGGCTGAGCCGTCGCCGCCGAGGGCGGTCAGCGCCACGATGATGGCCACACACACCAGCCCGGCGATGAGGCCGTACTCGATGAAGCGGGGCTGGAGCATGGGGTGATCCTCGCGGTGGGGGGAGGGGCTCAACGGTTGACCAGAGCCCCGTGACAGTCGAGAACTCGGTTTCCGTCCAAGAATCCAAGAAACTCTGGACCCAAAGCCGCGAGCCGCCAGGAGGGCCCCGCGGATCCCGTCAAAATGTAATCTATTTCACAGTCTCGGAGGAGGAGGTCGCCGCTCATCCCCCTCGAAGCGGCCGCGGCGCGGGCCGCCGCCCTCAACACGTCGGCCCTTGCCCCCCGCGGCAGTGCCGGTGTGGGCGCGGCGGATTCGGCCAGCATGCGGAGCAGGGGGGTGGCGTGCGTCTTCCAAACCGAGGCCGGCAGTCGGCGGTTTTCCCGCATCTCGTCGGCCGACCGAGGGCGTCGGCGGGCGAGGTCGAGGAGCGCGCTATCGGAGACGAGCTGATGGAGGGGGACATCGTGTTGGCAGGCGTGGTCTTCGCGCCAGGCGGCCAGCGCGCGCAGCGTGCCGCGGGCGGCATCGTCGAGAAGGTGGGCGCCGGGAACGCGCTCCCAGGCCCGCTGCGGCTGTACCGGCGCCAGCGCCTCGGCGACGTGCTCCGCCTCCGCCGCTGCGAGCCAAGCGTCGTTGCCCAAGGCGTGCACCCGCTTCCGCAAGGCGGTGTCGAGCTCCGCGAGCAGGCTCACGTCAGCGGCGGCGTACTCCAACTGCGCGCGGGACAGGGGCCGCCGGGACCAGTCGGAGAGGGTGCAGCCCTTGTCGAGCTCCGCTCCGAGGACGATAGAGAGCAGATCCTGGAGTCGACGCGGCCAGCCCAGCCCGGCGAAAGCGGCGACGAGCTGGGTGTCGCTGACCACCCGCGGCACGAGGCCGGCGTGGTCCGCGAGCAGCCGGAGGTCCCAAACGCCTCCGTGCACCACGAGGCGGGCCTGCGCCAAAACCGGACCAAGGCGGCGGAGCGTGAGCCCCCCCAGTGGGTCGAGGATCAAGGGAGGCAACCCGCTCACGCAGAGCTGAACGAGCAGGAGGCGCGGGCGGTAGGTGCGTTCGGGGTGGAACTCGGTGTCGAGTGCTACGGTGGAGGCGAGCTCCAGCGCGGGCATCGCCGCATCGAGCTCGACGTCGGTCGCTACGACTCGGTACATGGGCCGCTTATAGTCGGCGCACCCTGCCATGGCTCCCTCCGTCAAACTTGGCCTCGCGCCGCCCGTGCCCGGCCTCTTGGCCACGCGCCCATGGTTTACCCCCGCCGTGGCCCTCGGGGCGCTCGCGCCCGGCGAAGCGGATCGTGTGTTCGCCGTCGCGGGCAGCGGCGATGTCGGCTTCGCTTGCGTGGGCGCCGCGAGTGTCGACATGGTGGATGTGCGCGAGGCTCAGGTGGCGTGGACTCGGCTGTGCCTGCGGGCCGCCGCCGAGCTACCCGTGCAAAGCGTGCGGTCCCTCCTCGGCTACGCCCACCACGGGCGCCGGGTGTGGTTCTACCACTACCTGCGTCCGCACCTCGACCCCGCGACCCGCGGCTTCTGGGATGGGAACGAGGGCGCCATCCGGCTCGGTCTGGTGGAGCAGGGGCAGGTGGAGCGGAGAATCGCCTCGTTGAGGGGCCGCGCGCTGCGGCTCGCCGTGGACCGCGACGTGGTGGAGGCGGTGCTCGCCTCGCCCGACCTGCCCACGCAGTCAGCGGCGTTCCGCGCTCGCTGGGACGGATGGAGGTGGCGCACCGCGCTGCGATTGGCCCTCTCTCCATTGGCGCTTGCGGGTGCCAACCTCACCACCCCACGGCTCGTCGGCGCCGACACCGGCTACCCCCTCCGCGTGGCCGAGCGCATCCGCCACACCTTCGACACCCTCCGCTTGGCCCACGAACCTGCGCTGCGCTGGGCCCTGACCGGTCGGCATGGCGGCGACGAGGCCTTGGAGGTGGCCGCCCACGGGTGGCTCTCCACGCCCGGGCACGCGGCTCTGAAGGCGGCGGTGCCCCGAGTGGCTGTGCGCCACGCACGCTTGTGGGAGGCCCTTGCCGACCCGCCGTCGGGCGGCTGGACCCGCTTCCACCTTGGCGACGCGCTCGACGCGCTCGATCCGCCGGCACAGACAGAGCTGCTGCACCGGGTGGTGGCCGCCGCCGCCCCCGACGCCCGCATGGTGAGTTGGCGTCTTGTTCGCCCCTACTCACGCGACCCGGTGTTCGCCCGTCGCATCGAGCGCGATGAGGAAGCCAGCACGATTGCGTGGGATCGTGAGGCGGTGCCGGCGTGGTCGGGGGTGGACGTGGAGAGAATTCGCGACGCTCGTTGACGCCGGGGGAGATAGAAGCCCGGCGGCATGCGCTACGTCCCTGAAAATCCGCTGATCGTGCAGTCCGACCACACGCTCATGCTTGAGACGATGGGGCCAAATTTCCGCGCGGCCCGCGACTCGCTGGTGCGTTTCGCCGAGCTGGTGAAGTCACCCGATTACGTGCACACCTACCGAGTCACGCCGCTGTCGTTGTGGAACGCGGCCAGCGCCGGGATGACGGTCGAGGAGGTGCTCGACCTGCTTGAGAAGTGGGCGAAGTACGACGTGCCGCCGAACGTGCCGGTTTCGATCCGGCAAACGATGGGGCGGTGGGGCCGACTCAAACTGCACGCCGATCCGCGGGGCCTGCGGCTCGAAGCCGACGAGGCCGTGTTGATGCTCGAGGTGTGCTCGCTCAAGCCGGTTCAGCCTTTGCTCGGCAAGCGGGTAGGCGACACGTCGGTGCTGGTCGACCCTGCGAACCGAGGCGAGCTCAAGCAGACCCTCGCCCACGCGGGACACCCGGTTGAGGACCTCGCGGGCTACCGCGACGGCGCGGCGCTGGAGATGACGATCCTGCCGGAGACGAAGAGCGGGACTGCGTGGGGCCTGCGGGAGTACCAGCGCGATGCGGTCGACGCGTTCTTTGGCGACAGCGTGGCCGCGGGGGGCAACGGCGTGGTCGTGCTTCCGTGCGGAGCGGGCAAGACGATGATCGGCATCGCCGCCATGGCTCGCCTCGGCATGAAGACGCTCGTGCTGTGTACGAACGTGACCGCCCTGAGGCAGTGGAAGGCCGAAGTGCTCGAGCGCACCTCCCTCACTCCCGACGATGTGAGCGAGTATTCCGGCGAGCTCAAAGACATCCGGTCCGTCACCTTCAGCACCTACCAGATGCTCACCTTCCGGAAGTCGAAGAACGGCGAGTTCATCCACTTCGGTCTGTTCGACCGGGAGAACTGGGGACTGGTCATCTACGACGAGGTTCATCTGCTCCCGGCGCCGGTCTTCCGCGCGGTGGCCCACCTTCAGGCGCGCAGGCGGCTCGGCCTCACGGCCACGCTGGTGCGCGAAGACGGAAAGGAGACCGACGTCTTCGCGCTGATCGGCCCCAAACGGTACGACGTGCCGTGGAAGGACCTCGAGCACCAAGGCTGGATCGCCGCGGCCCTCTGCACCGAGATCCGCGTGAGCTTCGGCGACGAGGAGCGCCTCCGCTATGCCGTGGCCGACGACCGCGAGAAGTTCCGCATCGCGAGCACCAACGCCCGCAAACTCCCGGTGATCGAGGAGCTTCTGGCGCGCCACAGCACCGACCGCGTGCTGATCTTGGGCATGTACGTCGACCAGCTCGACTGGCTGAGCAAGCGCCTCAACTTCCCCCTCATCGAGGGAAAGACGCCGCAGCGCCGTCGGGACGAGCTGTACCAACGATTCCGCACCGGGGAGGACCGGGTGCTCGTGGTGTCGAAGGTGGGCAACTTCAGTGTCGACCTCCCCGACGCCAACGTGGCGATCCAGGTTTCCGGCACCTGGGGCAGCCGCCAGGAGGAGGCCCAACGCCTCGGGCGGATTTTGCGTCCCAAAGGCGGCGAGAACCGGGCCAGCTTCTACAGCATCGTCACCCGCGATACCGTGGAGCAGACGTTCGGTGAAAAACGCCAACTCTTTCTCACCGAGCAGGGCTACGCCTACCGGATCGAAACCCGATGACTCCCGTACTGCACAAGAACTTGGCCCTGCTGCGCGTGGGCGAGGCGCGCGTGGTGGATGAGCTGCGAGCTGCCGTGAATCTCGACGATCACGTGCTCGGGTGGGTGAGCGAGACCGAAGCGGTGCTCGACCCGCACATGCTCAAGGAGCTGCTGGCGGCGTTGGAAGCGCGGGGGCTTTCGGCGCTGGTTCGTCGCGTTCAGCGCGAATAGAAACCCTGCAACACCGCTTCGAGGCCGGCCTCCAGATCGGCCCGAGCCACGCCGATGGCCGCCACGTAGCCGTCCTGATCCACCACGAAGCTGGTCGGGAACTGGCGAATGCCGTAGCGCGACACGACGATGTCGTGGGCATCACGCACGACCGGAAAGTCGAGGTGCTGCCCTTCGATCCAGGCGCTCACGTCGGAGGTTTCGCCCGTGCCGGCGAGGACGGCGATCAGGCGCACCCCCTTGCCCGAGTGTTTCTTGTGCAGCCGCTGCAGAGTGGCCAACTGGGGTTCGCCACCCTCGCGCCGAAGAAAGTGCACCACCACCGCCTTCGACGGGAAGCCCGGCATCACCCCCGTGAAGTCGCTCAGCGCCACGGAGGTGCGGGCCACGGCCTGCAGCGCGGCGTCTTCGTTGATCGCCGGGAGGTTGAAGAGCAGGGCGGAGTCGCCCACATGGAGCGCGGGGCCGGGAACGGCGAGCGCGAGTTGGAAGAGGGCGAGCAGCATTCCTGCCAGATAACACCCGGGCGCCTTCCGCTCGGCGGCGCTACGAAGCACGGGTGTACGACACCCTGCCCGACCTCCTCCCGCTGCATCCGAAGGTGCGCCAGTTGCTGCAGGCTTGCGCGGGGGCCGGCGGGCGCGCCGTGCTGGTCGGTGGCTGTGTGCGAGACGCACTCCTCGGGCTCCCCGGGGCAGACCTCGACGTCGAAGTTCACGGGCTTGCCCCCGATGTGCTGCGGGAGGTGGCCGCAGGCCTTGGGCGGGTGGACGAGGTGGGGAGAGCGTTCGGGGTGTTCAAGCTGAGGTTGGGAGGGCAGCAACTCGACCTGAGCGTGCCGCGTCGGGACAGCAAGGTGGGCTCAGGGCACCGTGGAATCCGCGCCGACGCCGACCCGCACCTCGGCCTTGTAGAGGCCGCGCGCAGGCGGGACCTCACGGTCAACGCCATCGCCTGGGATCCGCTGAATGGCGAGCTGATCGACCCCTTCGGCGGTCGCGCGGATATCCTCGCCCGCCGTCTGGCGGCCGTGGATGCCCGCAGCTTCGACGAGGACCCTCTTCGTGCGCTCCGCGTCGCGCAGTTCGTGGCTCGCTTCGGGTTCACTCCCGTGCCGGAGCTCCTCGAGCAGTGTCGTTCCATGGAGGTGTCGGGACTGCCCGCAGAGCGGGTGCGCGGCGAGGTGGAGAAGCTGCTCTTGAGGGGGAAGCAGCCCTCCGCCGGGTGGAACTTCGCGCACACCACGGGCCTCTGGGCACGGCTTGTGCCCGAGTGGGATCAGCCCTCGCCCCTCGCGCTCGATCGTCTCGCTGCAGCACCGATTGAGCACGCCCCCCGCCGCCTAGCCCTGCTGCTCGCCTGCACGGCGCCCCCCGACCCGCTGTCCCGGGTCCTCGACCAGCTCAAGGTGCACCGTTGGCACGGCTACCACGTGGCCGATCAGGCGCGTGCGCTCAGCGCCGCCGCCTCGCGCGGCCACGACCCGCGACCGGCGCCTACGCGGGCCCGCTGGCTTGCGGAGCGGCTCGAAGTGGGGCTGTTCGCCGAACTGGTCGACGACCGCCCCCTGCTCGAGGCCGCCATCGCGCTGGGCGTGGAGCAGGCCCCTCTGATGCCGTTGCTGGGCGGGCATGACATTCTCGCCCTCGGCGTGCGGCCCGGCGCCCTCATGGGGGGCATCCTCGGCAAGCTGCGTACGGCGCAGCTCGACGGTCATGTTTCGTCCCCGGAGGAGGCCCTCGCGTGGGCACGCCGGCAACTCCGGTGACATACTGGGCGCCGATGCGCATCCTGTGTTCGTTGCTTCTGGCCGCCGCGCCGTTCGCCCTCGCCGGCTCCCCCCCCCCTCCCGCCGCGATCGCGGCCTCCCCGCCGCGCGAGACCTTCGACGTGCCGGTCAGCGCGAGTGCGCCGTCGGGTCTCAGCCTCAGCGCAAACCTCCGCGACGAGTACCTCGCGGGGCTCCCCATCCTGGTGGAGCTTCGCGCCGGGAACACGGGCGCGGCAGCGGTCACTACCCCCGACCTGAACAAGCGCCCCCACCTCGTCCACTTCCTCCTCACATCGCCCGCGGGCAAGAAGAGCGAGCGCTACAGCACGCCCCCCGCATTCGACACGGGTGGCGACTGGACGATTGCTCCCAAGACGGAGCGCGCCGCGGTGCTCGAAGTGCCCTCGTCGGCAGCCCTTGAAGTGGGGAGCTGGCGCCTCGAAGTGCTGGTGGGAGACGGCGAGAAGGCGGTGGTGCTTCCGCAGCAGAAGTTCACCGTCAGCCCGCCGCGCCCGGTGGCGGGTGACCTCTTTTGGGAGCCCACGATCGAGAGGAACAGTGGCGCATTGGTGCCCTGGGTTCATCAGGCGGCGGGCGGTTGGGATGTATACCTCAACCAGTACGCCGCCGGAAATGCTGATCGGCTCATGGCGCACTACCGGTTGTTCCGCAGCGGCACAGCGATAGCGCCGATGCTCTCTCGCACTCAGGCGAGCACGTCGCGGTCCCGGTGGTTGTACTGGCCTGGCACGGCAGGCGAGCTGCGTGCCGTTCGGCTCGAGGGCAGCCGGGTAACGGGCACGGTGCGCACGCTGGGCATGCCTTGGTCTACTGCGGTTCCGCTCGCGCGAGGCGTGAGCGATGAGGCCGGCGGGTTTACGTTGCCGCTCTGGGTGCCCGCCCCCAAAGGGCCGGCGGGCTCCGTGCGCCTGTTGACGATGTCGGAGCGTGGCCAGGTTGAGTACCGGTTGGTCTCAGACTTCGCCAGCCGACCGCCAATCGCGGAGACCGGCCTCGATGCGGTGGGCCGAGCGGTGCTGGTGTTGGGCCACGACAAGGGCGTGGACGTGTACCGAGCCGACCCTACCCGCGAGGCCCGCCTGCCCGTGGCCGGCAATCGGGCGTGGAAGGCTGCCGAAGGGTGGAGCACGACCGGCGTGGCCTTCGATGCGCTCCCCGGCGCCGACGGCCGCCCCGGCGGCTTGAGCGTCGTGGTCGCTCAGCTCCTTCCTGCCGCCGGGGAGCTTCCCGCCCGCTTTCGCACCCTTTACGTCGACCTCGCGGGCAAGCTGCTGTACACCAGCGCCGCTGCGCCCTGGGTCGGCCCAACCACCCTCACTAGCCTGCTCCCCGCTGGCTACGGCCCGTTCCGCTACGTGGCCACCGACGCCCAAGGCGCCACGCTGTTCGGACTCGCGGGCACTGCGCCCGTGGGGGTCGGAAAGCTCCGCGATGCGAGTCCGTGGCCGCAGGGCGAAGGCTGGCGGTTCCGCTGGATGGGCAAGGAGCGCCTGATCGAGGAGCGCGCCGTTCCGGCTGCGGGCCGCTGAGCCCGCCTGCGCTCAGGGGCCGGCGCCGGCTTCGGCTTCGGCGTCGTCCACCGGCGGGTGAACGCCGTTGTCGATGCACGGAGCGTCTTCGTCGTCGAAATGATCTTCGCAGTAGGCGTTCAGCTTCTTGGGCGTGAGGCAGAACTTGTCTTCGAGACAACCGGCGTTCCACGGGTTGTCAGGGTCGCCGCAGTAATCCTCCGACGTCTCGTCTTCGGTGAGATCGCGCGCGCCATCGGACTCCCGTGCGAAGAAGCACTCGTCGATGCCGTCGCCTGCGGAGGCCACCAGAGCGGAGCAGTTGCCCTCGAACACCGCTGCGGCGTAATGAACCACCCCGTCAGTGAGCGGCAGGAGGAAGGTGTTCAACACGCCGGTGAGCGACACGCCGTCGAGCCCTTCGGTGTCGATGGTGCAGTACTCCACAGTAGAGCGGCCGGAGTGCGACCCGGAGAAGGTCTGGGAGCCGGCCTGGGCGCACTGGCTGTACGAAAGGGAGTGGTCTACGCCGCCTGGGTCGGTGTAGACCAGCTCGAAGTTCCCCATCTCCACGCCCGGCGAACCGGTGTAGTAGGCGCTCAGCCCCACGTCGAGGTCGATATCGCCGTCGTCGGTGGTGTTGTCGACGTAGAGGTAGTCCGAGGTCGTGGCGGCCGGCGACTGGGCTTGATTCCAGAACACCAGCTCCGGGTCGGTCACCACACACACCGACCCGCCGGTTCCCTTGAACGTGAAGGTGGCGCCGCCGTAGTACGAAGGGTCGTCCGGAGCGCCGAGCCCGCCGTACCACACGCCGGGGCGCCCGAGGTCGTCCTCCGCGAGGAGAGCAGGATCGTACGCCACGAAGTCGTCGCCTTCGAACGCGGCCGCCTGCTCCTCGGTGCTGACCACGCGGAACTCGCCGAGGTCTTGTAAGAAGGGGTAGTCGGGGTTGGGGGCGGCCACGTAGTAGCCACCTTCACGATCACACCCGGCCGCGAGCAGCAGGAAAAGTCCGGAGAGCATGGTCACTCCGCCTCGTACGAGAAGTTGATGTTGACCGTGACGTCGTTGGTTTGCACCAGCGACTCGTCGAAGTTGACCACCGCGGAGTCGTCCGACACCCAATCGCCGTACTGCACGTACGTCGAGGGGGCGTTCAACACGTCGAAGAAGGAGCCACCCTCACGGAAGTTCGCCCCGTATCCGTAGGCCTCACGGCCGCTCCCGGCGTCGCATGTCGTGAAGGAACCGTTGATTTCGATCTGGTCAGACACGAGCTCCGGCGCATCCATGAACGCCCAGAGCTTCATCCCGTCGACCCGTGTGGTGTGCGCCAGCACCACATCAGCCACGAAGTTGTCTCCCTCTTCGGTGAAGGAGAGTTTGTCCTCCCCGATGAAGGACATCTCCGCCTCGGAGGTGGCCTCGAAGTAGCGGTAACACCACTGTTCCATCACATCGCCGCTGGTCACCTCTACGCCGTAGTCATCGAGCACAGGGCGCCCGAGGTGGTCGCGGAAGTGGGCCAGCAGCGCGTCGTAGTCCGTAAAGCGCCCCGTGGTGACGTGGCACGCCACGGCTTCATAGCAGGCGAAGTCGAGGCGGCCGACCGTGGCGCCGCCGTACGGGAAGGTGTCACCGTACGCCCCACTCAACGTGGGACCCATGGCGGGATGCACGAAGTCGAACGACACGGTATCGAGGTTCCCGAAGGCGCCGACGTACACCGGGCCGAGGAGCCGCACGTCGGTCTTTTCCGACGTGACGTACGCGGAGGTGCCATCGTCCGCCGTCTGTAGCGACACCACGGTGCGGGTGGCGGCAGCCTTGGGAATCACCACCCGAGCGAGCACGTCGCCCTCGACGACGAACTCGGGATTGGAACAACCGGCCAAGAGGGTGAGTGTGAGCATCTGCATGCCTCCTAGTACTCGTAGCCGAGCGCCAGAGAGCCCGAGATCCCGCCCTGGTGGCTGGTGATCACGTAGCGGTTCTGGGCGGAGATGTAGCCGCTCGAAACGGCGACTGCGTAGTGGTTGTCAGTGATGTTCGACAGCTCGAACCGAACGTTCAGCTTGCCCTTGGGCACCACGATCTCTTGCATGACCTGGAGGTCGAGCGTCCAGAACGGCTCGGTGTCGCCGTACTCGCCGCGGGGCTCCTTCAAGAGTCCGTAGGCGCCGCCCGCCTGGTTCAGGTCGGCCGACTGCCAGTAATAGCGGCTCAGCGGGTAGCCGCTGAACCCCTGGCTGGCCAGACCCACCGTGGTGGTCCACGGATCGTCGGGGATTTCCCAGTACGCCGCGAGCTTCACCTGATGGTTCACGTCGGTGCCGAGGTCGCCGTACGCCAGCTCCACCTGCGAGGGGTTCGAGAGCGTGCCGCTCAGCGCGTTCTGCGTGGTGCCTCGGCTGGACACGTAGGAGTACGTGCCCTGCGCGAACCACCGCTTGCTGGTGAGCTTGAGCATCTCTACGTCCACCGCGAAGTAGTCACGGCGGGCGATGCCAGGGGTGCGGAGGCGGTAGTAGTCTTGGAAGTCGGTGTAGCCGTTGCTCACGCCGATAAATCCGTACCCATCGCTGTCGTAGACGAGGTTGGTTTCGTCGAAGGTGTAGACGTTGCGGGTGAACTTGCCAGTGAAGGCGACCTTCGCCCGCACATCGGCCACGATCTCGCGCTGCACGCCGGCCGTGAACTCGTCACTGTGGGGCGCGGAGAGATCGTCGCTGAACGTGACGCTGTTCGTGGTCGGGTAGGTGGCGTAGGTGCTGCCGGCGCTGTTGTGCGCGCCGTCCAACGTGCCGTCGTACACGATCTTCTGGCCGGTGCCGGAACGCTTCAGCGACTCGCCGATGTCGAGGCGGCCGACGTCGTTGAACCGACCGTAGCCTGCCGAGATGGCGGTCTTCTCGTCACCCCACGGATCCCAGATGGAGTAGATGCGGGGGCCGAACACGCCCACATCCACGATGTTCTCGGCCTGGTCGTTTCGCACCACGCCGCGATCGTACCGAAGGCCGTAGCGGAAGGTGAGGTTGTCGACCGGCTTGTACACGTCCTGCAGGAAGGCGGCGGCCGAGAAGCCGTCGGCCGCGTAGCGCGAGTAGCCGGCGAACTCGTACCAGTACCAGTTCTTCAGGGTTTGCGGGTCGTACGAGTTCTCGTAGAGGTCGACGAACAGCATGTTGCCGGTGAAGCCCGTGACCCAGTCCCAAGACTGGTAGTCGGCATCCACACCCGCCTTGAAGTCGTGCTTGCCGAGGAAGTTCACGTTGAGCACGCTGAACTTCGACCCGATCGAGGCGCGCCAGCGGTCATCGAACTGGAACTGGTAGAAGTTGTCGCGGTTGAACGCGCCGTACGAGCCCAAGCGGCCGGGCGTGTCGTAATCCATCGAGTTTTCAGCTTCGTCGGCCTCGCAGGGGTTGTAGGCCAACTCCTTGTCGTGCGAGCAGGGAACGCCGCTCAGCTCGATGAACGACTTCTGCAACGACGCCGTGGTTTCGAGGTTGGAGTCTTCGTTGAGGAACCAGTTCCACTTGGTGGTGACAACGTAGCCGCCCTGCATCTGGCGGCCCTGGGCCTCCGGAAGCGTGTACCGGTCGCCCTGATCGATGTTGTCGATCGTCGTCGGGTCCATCGTGAGGGAGAGGGTGAGGCGGTGTGCGGAGACCGGCTGGAGCGTGAGCTTGCCGAAGAAGTAGTGGGCGTCAAAATCAAGCGGGGTGCGGATGCCCACGTTCGTGAACAGGCTGCGTGAGTACTGGTAGCTGCCCAGGAACCACACACGGTCGCGAACGACCGGACCGGACACCGTGAGGCCGACCGTGCCCGACTGGGAGTTCGAGTCGAAGCCGGTGAAGTTGAGCTGGGTGCCGTCGGCGGCGTAGCGGGCGTCGATCTTCGGAGACCAGTTGCCGTTGGTGTAGTCGGCGTTGGCGAGGATCTCGAGGGAGTTGCCGCCCGACTTGGTGACGATGGAGAACAGGCCGCCGAGGGAGGAGCCGAACTCGGGATCGTACCCGCCGGTGGTGACGGTGATTTCCTCGATGGCGTCGAAGTTGAAGTTCGTGGAGAAGGTGCCCGTGACGGGGTCGGAGACGTCGACACCGTCGAGCGTCCAGGTGTTTTCGTTGTAGGCGCCGCCTGCCGCGTTGGGGTTGCCCGAGCCGTTGTCGACCACCTGGGCGGCCTGGCCGATGACATCCTGGTAGCTGCGCCCGCTGGGCACCTTGGCCAAGTAGTCCTTGCTAAACGTCGTCTTGTTGCCGGTGGACTCCGTGTCGACCACCTTCCGCTTTTCTTCGATGACCACGACTTCGCCGCCGTATTTCATCGTGATCTGCACGTTGGTAGTGCGGCCGACCGCGACCACCACGCCGGTCTTGGTAACTTTGCCGAAGCCCTGCTTGTCGGCCTCAAGCTTGTAGGCGCCGGGGGGCAGCTCGGCGAAGATGAAGTTTCCGTCGGAGTCCGCCGTGTACTGGGCGCCGCCGCCGATGAGCTTGTCGGAGCTCAACGTGAGGAGGGCGCCCGGGATCGGGAGCTCGCTCTCGTCGATCACGACGCCCTTGATGGTGCCGGAGGCGGACGCGAGGGCGGGGCCGCTGACGGCCACGACCGCGAGAATGACGGCCGCAAAGCCGGCGAGGAGCACGCGGATGCGGGTGAAGTTCTGGAGCATTCGACCTGCCCGGTTCGTCCGGCCGCGGGAGTCGCGGCGGAAGGGTTGACGGAACGGCAGCACATACCGGATGGCTGGCCCCCCGTCAACCTTGTTGGCCCGGCCGGATGGGCATTCCGATCGGTTGACGGGCGGCGTTCCTCCGCATAGACTCCACCGTTCGACAACCTCGATCGGGGCACACATGAACCGTTTCGCAGCCATCATCGCCGTGATCGCCCTCGGGGCGTCCGCGCCGGCGGGCGCCACCAGCCTCGCGCGCCTCTCGCATGATCAGGTGGTCGATGCCTCCGATGCGATCGTCGAAGGCACTGTCTCCTTGGTCTGGTCCACCGTGGATGAGCGGGGCCGGGTGTGGACGCGCGCGGTTGTCGAGGTCGACAGGTCGCTCAAGGGCGATCATTCGGCGGGCGACGTCGTCACGGTCGAGGCCGCGGGCGGCACCTCTCCGACGGGCGCGGTCACCTACGTCGGTCTCACCTCCCGGTACTCGAAGGGTGAGCGGGTGTTGCTGTACCTCTGCGAGAAGCGGCAGGGCACGGTCTACGGCACCGTGGGCATGATGATGGGCAAGTACACCATCAAGCAGAATCCGGCCGACGGCTCGGACATGGTGGTCCGGTTCACCGTTCCGGCCGACGAGGCCTACGACGCCCGCTTCATCCCGAACCCGCCGGTGGCCGACCGCGTGTCGTTGGCCAGCATGGAATCGAAGGTGGCCGCGCGGGTGGCCGAAGGGTGGGATGGTGAGCCGATCCCGGGCATTTCGCGAGAACGCCTGTTGCTCATCAACAACGTGCAGTCGGGGGTGAAGTGATGTTGGGCGTTCTCCTTCTCCTCTCGCCGGCCTTCGCTTGGGAACACACCGGCTGGTACTGGCCGTCGGAGAGCTTCCCGCTCGCTTGGTACTTCGACCCCGACCCCCTCGAAGACTCCCTGCCGCTTGACGCCGACGTGCAGCGCGCGATCATCCAGACCTCGTGGGAGAACTGGCCGGAAGCGGCACCCTGCGCCGGCCTCTCCGACGAGTACCAGGGCGATGTGAACATCGAAAGCCGCGATGGCGACGACCTGCGCTCCACCTTCCACTGGGAAGACGAGCTCGACGAGCAGGAGACCGGCACGCTCGCAGTGACCTACACCACCACCAACGGTCGCGGCACGAAGACTGCGAACGGGAAGGTATACTTCGAGGTTCGCGACTCCGACATCGTCTTCAACAACGATGTCGACTTCGGCACGACCGAAGACATCGGGGCGGGCATCTGCAACGGCGAGAGCCCGGTGGAGAGCGTGGCCACCCACGAGATTGGGCACCTCCTCGGCCTCGCGCACTCCTGCGAGGACGGCGCGGCCTGCACCGATCTCGACTTGCAGGAGGCCACCATGTACTGGGCGGCCTCGGGCTGCGACCTCTCGGGCAACACTCCCAACAGCGACGACATCACCAGCATCAACGCGGTGTACGGCGTGTTCGGCTCCTTCGAGGCCACGACGCCCCGCTCCGGTCCGGCGCCCTTGGACGTCACGTTCGCGATCACTTCGGAAGCCGACGTCGTGAGCGCCTCTTGGCAGTTTGGCGACCTCACCACGGGCGAGAGTGTGGCCCCCACGGCCGACATCATCACGCACACCTACGAGAAGAGCGGCTCCTACAGCGTGTCGGCCGACATCGTGCTGAACGACCCGATCTGCGGCACGACCACCTACCCCCAAACCGAGATCGGGTACGTGCTTGCGTGTACGGAGCCGGTGCCCGAGGCGGGAGCCGACGGCTTCTTCCAGCTTCAGGCTTCGGATGGGTTGCGTTGGCAGGTGATCAACCGCACGGACATGGGCACCTACGGCTGCGTCGACACGATTCAGTGGGAAGTGTACGAGGGCTCCAAGGTTGACCCCGCGAAGCTCGTGGACTTCGACGGCGATGGCGAGGGCGATCCCATCGGCGCCTTCGCGCCGATCATCGACTTCCCGGCCGCGGGCACCTACACCGTGCTGATGAACGTAGGCGGCCCCGGCGGCCTGAGCGCCGGCTCCCTCACCATCGACGTGGTGGAGTTGGGCGACGGCTCCACCGTAGCAGGCTGCGGTACGTCTACGCCGATCACCGCCGCCGCTGCGTCGCTCGCCGGCCTGCTCGCCGTCCGCCGCCGCCGCAGCTAAGCGTCGGGCGTGTTCGCCCTCCTCGCGGCGGCGGCCTTCGCGGCCCCCGGCGATGTCGGGCTCGACTTCGTCGCGCCCGCTGCGCTGAGCGTTCCTGTCTCCACGTTGGGGCCCGCGCCCACGGAGATCGCGGTTGCGGGCCCCTTCGGGCTGGTGGGCGTCGTGGGGGGCGTGCGCAGCTACGAAGCGCAGAGCCCCGTTCGGCCGCGGGCGCTGTACTACGAGCGACAGCCGCTCGGCATGGAGCTTGAGCGTAGCGGTCACCCGGTGATCTACAGCGCTGAGCCACTCGAACGCGGCACGCCCAACACGTGGGAGGCCAACGCCAGCTCCATCCAGGTACGCGTGCGGGCCGATGGCGGCCGCCCGGCCGAGGGGGAATACACGTTGGTGTACCCGCCCGCCACGGAGCGCGAGGAAGGGCTCCGCTTTCGCGGGGGCGACGCGGCGGCCTGGGCCTTCCGCACCGCTCAGGTGGACGACGTCTCCCGCCACGGTGTCCTGCTTCCCACCGGGTCACGCGTGGAGTGGGGGCTCGCCGCCGCCGAGGGCGTGCACCTCCGATTCGAGGTGGGCATCCTCCCTTCGGAGATCGACGAGGGCCGAAGCTCCGACGGGGCCACGCTCACGGTCCGCGTGGGCGAAACCGTGGTCGTGAGCCAGTTCGTGCCCCCCGGTGATGCGTTCCGCGTGGTGGACGTGCCGCTCCCCCCCGTGGCCGAAGGCACCCGCATCGCCTTCACCGTAGAGGATGAGCACCCCGATAGCGACTACGTTTTCGTCGCCTCGCCCTCCGTCTACACCCCTTCGCCCACCCCCCGCCGCATCGTCATGGCCTTCGTGGACACGCTGCGCCGCGACCACCTCCCCACCTACGGCTACCCCCGCGCCACCGCCCCCAAACTCGATGCGTGGTCGAAGGATGCCGTCGTCTTCGAAGAGGCCCGCACCACCGCGCCCTGGACGCTCCCCTCCACCCGCTCGCTGTGGACCGGCCGGCAGCCCGAAGGCTGGTCCGGCGCCGTCACGCTGCAGGAGCTCTTCCGGGAGCGCGGCTGGGCGACGGGCGCGTTTGTCGGGAACGTGTACCTCTCGTCGAACTTCGGGATGGACGTGGGCTGGGGCGAACACGGGTGCGTGAACTGGCCGAACGCCGGGTACCAGACGTGGCGGGCACGCGACTATCTGCGTCGAAACGCCACTCAGGACACCGTGCTGCTCGTGCACTACATGGACCTGCACCTCCCCTACAAGGAGCCGCGGCGGTACCGGCACTTGTGGGCGAAGGCCGACCCTGGGGGCCTCTCCGGGCTGTTCAACCGCACGATCCTGATGCGCGTGGCGATGCATCAGCGCGAGCTGATTCGGCCCTATCTGCTCGACCGCTACGACCAGAACCTGAGGTACATCGACGACCAGCTGGGCGATTTTCTCGGCGAGCTGGGCGAGGAGGCCACGGTCGTGCTGTTCGCCGACCACGGCGAGGAGTTCTTCGACCACGGCGACCTCGAGCACGGTCATACGCTCTACGACGAGCTGCTCCGCGTGCCCTTGATCGTGAAGTCTCCCGGGCTCGCGGCCCGGCGGGTTCCCGGCTCGGTGGCGCTCATGGACGTCGCCCCCACCTTGCTGGAGCTGATGGGCCTCTCGACCGACCTGTTGGGCGCGGCGCCGGAAGGCCGTTCGCTGGCGGCCCTCGCCAGAGGCACCCCCGACCCCACCGTCACCGAGCGCGACCTCGCGCTGGGCCGCGTGTTGTACGGTCCTGTGCAGTGGGGCAGCCTGCACGGCACCGAGAAGTACCTCACTTCCCGCGGCCGCGAGCAGCTCTTCGACCTGAGCCGCGATCCCGGCGAGCTCAAAGACCTCGCGGAGCAAGGCGCGAGCGTGGTTTCCGGGAGAGTCGGCCTCGCCACGGGCACGGGGCAGGAGGTGATGCAGGCCATTCGTGTGAGCCCCCTCGGGCGCGCAAACCGCCTCATCGAGGTGGAGCTGCATGTGCCCGGCGGCGTTGCGCATGCGTGGGTGGGCGACGACCCCACCAGCACCACCCTCGCCGAGATCACGGGCGTACAGGGGGAGTTTGTTCACATGCGCTTCGAGAGCCGCATGCGGGAGAACCGGGAGGTCTTCGTGGTGCCGAACCGACCAGCCGACGAGGTGGTGGGCGAGGTGGGCGTGAAGATCAAGGGCAAGTCAGCCCAATTTGATCGCCTGCGCGCCCTCCCGCACGACGGCAGCGGCGCCGCGCTCTCTCGCGCCCGCTCCGGTTCTACCGCGCTGGACGTCACCTGGGCCGTAGTGCCCCTGCCGCTCGGCGAAGCCCTCGTGGGCACTGACGTCGAGCTCTCCGGCGCGCTGGAGGCGCTTGGGTATGCGGTGGGTGTAGTGGCGGGCGCGGAGGGCGACGACGAGGCGCCCTGACGCGCTACCCCGCGCCTTTGCGTAATTTTGCGCCAACTGCCGCCGCCGTCGTCGGTGGATACCCTTCGGTTGTCACCCCGAGGGAATCATGTGGTTGCTCACTCCGATCGGCTTCTTCTCCGCTGTCCGCAAACAAGGCGACGCCGGCCTCACCGTGCGCGCACGGGTGGCCGGCGACCTTGACGCACTGCGCACGCAGTACCTTCCCCGTCTCTCGGCCACGCAGGCGGGGGGCGGCAGCGACTACCCCTACCGAGCCCGCTGCTCGCACGAAGACTGGGCCTCGGCGCTCTCCCGGATGGCGTTGGACATCGACTACGCCAACTTCAAGACCGAGGTGGCCAAGCGGCAGGGGTACGAGCGGGCCCATGTGTACAGCGAAGTGTGGAGCGCGCTGCACAAGCTCCAGTCCATCGCGAGCCTCCGGTGAACGAGTGCACTGTGGTGGCGGCCCCCGGCGGGAACCCCGCACCGCTGGTCGCGCTGGTGTGGGCGCTCCTGCGGCACGAGCGGCTCCGCACCCGCACGCTCGAGCTGGTCTTGCACGAACGGGCGAACCACTGGCTCACCGAGGAGTTTTTTGCCGGAGACCGCCCGCTCGACCAGCTCCGCGCCGTGGCGGCCGACCCCACGCTCGCCGACCTTCGACTGCACCACGCCGTGCTCCCCGACGGGACCCCGATCGAGGATGACGCCGATCTGGGGGCCGCGAGCGCGTTCGTGGAGGCGTTGTGGGCCGCCGTGACTCGCGCGCAGGCCGAGAGTGAGGCTCCCGTCGTCCTCGCGCTTGTGGGCGGGAGTCGGCGCACCTTGGCGGCGCACTCCGTCGTCGCCTTCCAACTCCTCGCCCGGCCGCAGGATCGGTTGGTGGACGTTCGGGTGTCGCTCAAGTGGGCCCGCGAGCCCCGGAGCCGCTTCTACTTTCCGGAGCAGCTCTCGCCGGCCACGCTTGCCGCCCCCTCGGGGCCAGAGGGCGGAGGCGCGCTGGCGCGAGACGTAGAGGTGTCGCTCGTGCCGGTGCCCGTGCCGAGGCTGCGGAGGCTGCTCGCCCCCGAGGCGCTCGCCAGCTTCGCCGCGGCGCTGGCGGCCGGCGAGGAGGCCATCGCGTCGGGCCCTGAGCCCACGGTGACCCTCGCGGGCGACACCGCGGCGATTCAAGTCGGGTCCGTGCTCGTGCCGCTCTCCTACGACCAGCTGCTGTGGTTCTCGGCGCTGGCGGTCGCCCGACGCCGCCACCACGACGACGGCTGGCTGAACGTCACCGACACCGTTCTCGTCCAGGCCGTCCACGACGCGTGCCGCAAGGCGTGGGGCTGGCGGGCGGGGCAGTTGAGCGATGCGTGGGAGTTCGCGCAGGACTTCGAAGAGCGCGCCAAACGGCTGGGCCCGATCCGGACCCGCCTGCGCCTGCGCCTCGCGTGCGCCCTCCGCGGGCATCCCCATCGGGACCACGTGGTGCCGCAGAAGCGTCGCCAGCGTGGGCAGGCCTGCGAGCGCATCGGCTGCAGCCCTTCCCGTCTGAGTCTGCCCCCCTTCTTGGAGGAACTGTGCCCGTAGCCACGTCCGAAACGCACCCCCTCGAGGTCGGCTGGCTGCCGATTCTGCCCCCTGGTCGACTCGGGCTCACGATGGCGCCTGGGCGCTGCCAAACGAGGAAGGGGGGCGGCGAGCGCTGGGAGCGCGACATGCCCGCCGATCTCCTCCGGCTCCAAGAGCTTGGCTGTGAGGACCTCGTGTGCCTGCTGCCGGTCCACGAGAGGGCGGGCATCGGCGTGGCCGGGCTCCCGGCCGCTGCGGCAGCGGCGGGGCTCGCGTTCCGCGCCCACCCGATGCAGTCGGGGGGGCGCATCCCGGCCCCTGCCGAGCTTACCGCCATCGTCGCCTCCGTCGTGGCCGCCGTGCGCGAGGGGCGGACGGTCGTGGTTCACTGCGCCGGGGGGCTCGGCCGCAGCGGCCTCATCGCCGGCTGCGCGCTCCGCTCGATGGGCTGGGAGGCCGATGCGGCGCTGCGCGCCCTCGTCGCGGCGCGCGGGTCTCGTTGCCCCGAAACGGAGGGGCAGCGCGAGGCGATTCGGCGCTTCGGTTGAGCGGCCTCAGCCCGACGTGGACAGCGCGCCGGCCGGAAGCCGGGCGACGCTCGGCGAGTCGGCGACCGCCGCGGCGGCGAGCGCTGGCACCTGCGCAAGGATCACCGTGATGTTGTCCTTCCCGCCGCCGAGGTGGGCGGCGCGCACCAGCTCGCGGGCGGCGATCCTTCCGTCGGGCTGCTGGTTCATCACCGACTCCATCTCCCCGTCTTCCACTTCGCCCCAGAGACCGTCGGAACAAAGGACGACCTTGTCCCCCAACTCCAGCTCCACACGGAAGAGGTCGATCTCCACGTTCCTCTCGGTGCCTACCGTGCGCAGCAGGATGTTGCTGTGGGGGTGGTTCCGCGCCTCCGCTTGGGTGAGCCGCCCCTGATCGACCATTCGCCACACGAGCGAGTGGTCTTTGGTGATCTGGTGAAGCGTACCGTTGCGGTAGAGGTAGCCGCGAGAGTCGCCCACGTTCGCGCACAGGGCCACCTGATCGTCGACCACCATGGCACAGACCATCGTGGTTCCCATATCGTTGCCCCGCTCCTCGGCGTTGCCCTTGATGGTGTTGTTGGCCGTCTGGAACGCCTCGTCGAGTGCGCTCTCGAGCTGGTCGATGGAGGGGCGGGGCGACACGTCCACCCGCTCGCGGGCCGACTGGATCAGGGTTTCGACCGCGAGGCGGCTGGCCACCTCACCGCAGTCGTGGCCACCCATGCCATCGGCCACCACGAACAGCTCCACGCCCTCGGTGAGGCGGGCCCAGCCCCAGTTGTCTTCGTTGAGCGCGCGCTGGAGCCCCACGTCGGTCATACCCACATGGGCGGTGGCGGCGTTCGAACGCTGGTGGTTGGCCTCGATCTGGAGGGCGCGCCCGAACTCCGCTGGCGTGGGA
>CANKOI010000047.1 GCA_947484175.1 Deltaproteobacteria bacterium | reverse complement strand
CGCCACCCCCAGCGACGGCACCGACGACGGCGCCACCCGCACCTCGACCACCGTCACCATCGAGAACAGCGAGCCGGTCGTGAGCAGCGTCACGGGGGGCGTCGTCGATGGCCGTGGTCCAAACGACGTTACCCGCGCTGCTGCCTCGCCGATGAGCTGCAACTGATGGAGCACCGCGCTCCGCAGGAGGTCGTCGCCGACAAAGCGCGGGCGATCAACACCGAAAACGAACCGGGCGATCGCGTCACCGGCCTCCACGATGTCGAGCAGGTAGAGCCGCTCACGCCGCGAAGACTGCACGCGCTTCCCGCAGGACTTCGTCTCGAAGGGCCGCCTTCAGGCCGCCGCGCGGGACAGGGTCGACCGTTCTGCCGATGAGCGGCTCCAGTTCGAGTTGCAACCCGGAGAGATGGAGGAGGCCCACGCGCGTGCCCGGGAGGAACTCCACCAGGAGGTCGACGTCGCTGTCGGCGCGAAAATCTCCGCGGGCGCTCGATCCGAAAACGTCGAGTCGGGCGACCGCGAACCGCCGGCACAGCGCGGCCAACTCCTCGGCGGAAACGTCGATGTCGGACCGCAACCGCATGACACATCGTCATGCGGTTGCGAGCGGAAGGGAAGCCGCTATCTCCGACGGTGAACGCCGCCGCCTCGCACAGAGTGAGAGCGCCCAACGCAGCGAGAACCCGGCTCCCCTCACCCGCCCCCCGCTCGCAGCACCTTCGGAGCCGGGACCAGAAACGGCGGGCGACAACGACGCGACGAGCACGGAGGCGTCGAGGACGACGCTAACGTCGCCCCTACGGCCGGCCATCAACCGTGACGACCACCTCCTCGCCGCACCAACGGACCATCCGGACCCGACTCCGCGAGAGGGGTCCCCGCCCACCCGGTGGTCGACGCCGAGGTCACCGCGCCGACCGTTCACGCCGTGGAAGCGGTTAGGTCACGATGCGCACATGATCTACCCCACGCCAGATGAGAAGCTGGTCGACCCGCAGGGTCGCCTGACCTTTCTCTGGGACGTGGAGCTTACGCGTGCCGAATTCGAGGAGCGACTGCGGGACCCCGACCCGGCGGTGCGCGGGTACTGGCTGGGGAAGCTCTTGCGGCAAGCCAAGCCCGACGATGTCCCCACGTTCGTGCGGGTGGACGACCTGGCAGCGGACTGGCCGCATTTCGAAAGGTACCTCGGTCAGTCTCGCGACATGTGGGCCTGGCTGTTGAGCTCAGGGTGGCGAGGTGAGTAGGCTGACCGCGCTGCAATGCCGCGCGCTGGAGCTGCTCGCGGGGATGGACCCTCCGTGGACCCTGACCGGCGGCGGCGCTCTGGTCGGATTCCACCTCGCCCACCGCACGACCCGGGACCTTGACCTCTTCTGGCACGGCATGCACACCCTCGATCGCAGCCCCGACGAGGTGGTTCGCAGGCTCGCTGCGGCGGGGCTCGCTGTGGAGGTCGAGCGGTCCGCCCCAGCGTTTCGCAGGCTCCGCGTGTCCGACGGCAGCGAGGTGCTCCTTGTGGACCTCGTGGCCGATCCGGTTCCGGTCATCGAGACGCCGCGACTCCAGCGGATCGGCAACACCGAGATCCAGGTCGACACCGCCCACGAGCTGCTCGTGAACAAGCTGACGACGCTCCTCTCTCGGTCGGAACTCCGTGATCTCATCGACGTCCATGCCCTGGTCAGCCGCGGCGGCGACCTCGAGCGAGCCCTCGTGGAAGCGCCGCTCAAGGATGGCGGCTTCTCGGGGCCCACGGTGGCCTGGCTCCTCGGCCAACTCCCGCTCGAGCGCCTAAGCGCGACCGCCGAACTCGTCGTGTTCCGGGACTGGCTCGTGCGGCACCTCCTCGCAGGAAAGCAGCCGTAGTACCGTAGTTTAAATCTTATGTCGTGCCGTTCGCGTGCGCCATCGTGAACGCGGCGGCCCCTCGAACACCGGCACGATGCGCACGGCCCCCCCCCTCTCACGCCCCCAGCACCACCACCCGTTTGCCGTCGACGGTGGTCGCCTCGCGCGTCCACAGCCGCTCCTCCCAGGTCTTGTCGGGCCGCACGTCGAACACGACGAGCCAGCCGTGGTCGAGGCCCACGGTGTCGAGGTAGCGGCCGAGCTGCGCCACGCCCGTCTCCACGACGGTGTCGAGCGAGTCGCGGGTGCGGACCCGCTTGAGTTCGAGCGCGAAGCGGTCGGGCCCGTAGTCCACGAGCAGGTCCATCGCGCCGCGGCCCGCGGCGAACTCGCGGTGCACCGTGCCGCCGCCGTTGATCACGCGCTGCAGGAACGCGCACAGGGCGAGGTGGGGCACGGCCTCGGGGTACTCGGGGATGGGCCTTCCGGCGACGTCGGCGTTCTGGCGCCACCACAGGCGGAATGCGGCGAGGAGCGCGGGGAAGTCGAGGCGGCCGTCGGGCGTGGCCCACGGCCAGTCGGGCTTCGGCACGGAGGCCTGCATGTCGTAGGAGAGCTGCCGCGCGAGTACCTCGCGGTACATCGGGTTGGCAGGCTCCGCGCCGTCGGGGCCGCGGCGGAGTAGGCCGAGGTCGAGCACGTACTGGAAATCGTCGCCGGAGTACGTGATGCTGAACGGGGCGTCGCCCAGCATGACCGCCTGCACGATGTGCGCGACGCGGGGCTCCTTGAGGCGCTCGGCGAGGCTGTCGAGGTGGGTGGTGCGGGCGAGGATGAGCTGCTCGCGGGCGTCGTCGACGTTTCTGCCGGTGATGGTTTGCGCGCGGTCGGGCACGAGGTGGGTGACGCAGATGTCGGCGAGGGCGTTCACGAGGTAGGGCTGCCCATCGGTGATGCGGGCCAGCGCCTCGACCGCGTCGGGGGCAAAGGCCTGGCCGGTCTCCTCGGTGTGCTGGGCGACAAGCTCGGCCACCTCTTGCGCGTTGAAGTTGCGGAGGGTGACCGACGCCGCCTTGATGTTGAACGGCGAGCCCGGATTGACGAAGCGCCCGTCCTTGGACTGCACGACGTAATCCCGCAGGTCGCGCATCCCGATGAGGGCGACGGACGTGGGGAACTTGCCCACGCCGCGGTCCATGAAACCGTCGCGCAACTGGCGTAAGAGGCTGACCATCGCGGGGCCGGTGACGACGTCGGCTTCGTCAAGCAGCAGGACCAGCGGCACCGACAGGGAGGCGGACCAGGTGCGGAGGTAGTCGCCGAGCCGGCTGCCCGGGGTGCCATCGAGGAAGGGGACCGGGTCGGGCGCGCGCCACCCCTCCGGCATGGTGCTGCAGGACCAGTCGTGGAGCGCCCTTAGCCACAGCGGCTCGGAGTGGGCGGTGTCGTCGATCCCCTGCGCTCGCTCGAGCGTGACCCAGCAGCCGGCTACCCCTCGCTCCCGGAGCGCTTGCGCGAGCGTGCGCATGGCGGTGGTCTTGCCGGTCTGCCGCGGTGCGTGGAGGACGAAGTACTGCTCGCGGTCGAGGAAGGGTTGCAGGTCGGGCAGCCGCGCGTCGGTGGGCAGGTAGTAGTGACGAGCGGGGTCGCACGGCCCCGTCGTGTTGAAGTAGCGCGGCATTTGGGAGCCCTAACGCGGGTCGGGCCGGCCGTGCCCGGATCGACCAGCGGCTTAGGTGCCCGGAGCGCTCGCCCCCGCGCCGCCGCCGATCCGTAGTACACTTCCCCTCATGCGCGTCCTCCCCCTCCTCGCGTTCGTGGCGTTTGCCTGTCGTTCTACAGACTCGGAGGCCCCCAAGGACAGCGGGGCGCCGGTGGACGACGGCGCGTGTACGCCGACCGACACGCCTGAGCTGTGCGACGGCAACGACAACGACTGCGACGGCGAGGTGGATGAAGGTCTGGGGGTGACGTTCTGGGGCGACGCCGACGCCGACGGCTTTGGCGACGTGGGAGCGCCCACCGAGGCCTGCGAGCAGCCCGAGGGCTACGCCAACAACGCCGACGATTGCGACGACGCCGACCCCGAGCGTTTCCCCAACCAGATCGAAACGTGCAACGGGGTGGACGACGATTGCGACGGCACGGCGGACGAGGAGGCCGAGGGGGCGCTGACCGCCTGGGCAGACGCGGACCTGGACGGCTACGGCGACGAGAGCGCGCCGATTTCCGCCTGCGAGGTGCCCGAAGGCTACGTCCTCGACGACACCGACTGCGACGACGCGGCGCCCACGGTGAACCCCGCAGCGCTGGAGCATTGCAACGGGGTGGACGACGACTGCGACGGCGAGGTGGACGAAGACGACGCCGTAGACGCAGCGCTCTGGTACGGCGACGGCGATGGCGACGGTTGGGGTGAGGACAGCTTCCTCGCGACTGCGTGCGATCCGCCCGCCGGCTTCGTGGATCGAGGCGGCGACTGCCACGACGCAGATACCGCCTACAACCCCGGCGCGAGCGAGGCCGACTGCACCGACCCCCACGACTACAACTGCGACGGGAGCACGGGCTACGCCGACGCCGACGCCGATGGGTGGGCCGCCTGCGCGGAGTGCGATGACAGCAACGCGGCCACCAACCCGGCTGCGACGGAGGTGTGCAACGGCGTGGACGACGACTGCGACGGCGCCACCGACGAGCCCGACGCCACCGACGCGCGCGCCTGGTACGCCGACGGCGACGCGGACGGCTACGGCGATGCCGCCTCGTCCACCCTCGCCTGCGACTCCCCCGCAGGCCATGTGGCGGACGACACCGACTGCGACGACGCCTCCGCCGCCGTCAACCCCGCCGCGATCGAGTCCTGCAACGGCATCGACGACGACTGCGACGGCACCGTGGACGAGGCCGACGCCGTGGACGCGAGCGTGTGGTACGCCGACACCGACGGCGACGGCTACGGCGACCCCTCCGCCACCACCACGGCCTGCTCCGCGCCCGCCGACACGGAGGCCGATGCCACCGACTGCGACGACACGCGCCGGCTCACGAACCCCGGCGCCACCGAGTACTGCAACACCGGCGACGATGACTGCAACGGCCTCATCGACGACGGCGCCACCGACGCGCTCACCTTCTGGCTCGACGCCGACAGCGACGGCTACGGCGATCCCTCCGTGTCCCTCACCGAATGCACCACCCCTGCCGGCTACGTGCGCGACGACGACGACTGCGACGACACCGACTCCTCTGTGAATCCCGGCGCGGCGGAGGTGTGCAACCTCGTGGACGACGACTGCGACGGCGCGGTGGACGACGGTGCAACGCTCACCGACTGGTACGCCGACGACGACGGCGATGGCTACGGCGATGCGTCGACCTCCACCGCCGACTGCTGGGCCCCCTCCGGCTACGTGGCCGATGCCACCGACTGCGACGACACCGAGGGCGCCGTGAACCCCGGCGAGGCCGATGTCTGCGACACCCTCGACAACGACTGCGACGGGAGCAAGGACAACGATGGGCTGTGCCCCTGCGACGTGGAGGAGTACGGCACCCACGCCTACCTGTTCTGCGCCACCGCCCAGGCCTGGAGCGACGACCGCACCGACTGCCAACTCTACGGCTACGATCTGGCGAGCGTGAACGACGACGCGGAGAACACCTGGATGGTCGACGAAGCGTACAGCCGCTACGCCGGGAAGTGGTGGATCGGCTACACCGACCAGTACAGCGAGGGCACCTTTGCGTGGATCAACGGCGACACCTCCACCTACACCAACTGGCACGCGGGGGAGCCGAATGGGGGGGTAAGCGAGAGCTGCACCCAGCTCGGTCGCTACGCTGACTACTCGTGGAACGACGAGCCGTGCGGGTCGTCGTTCTACTTCGTGTGTGAGGAGTAGGCGCTCACGGGGCAGCGATGGGTGCCTCCACGGGACCTTGCCCCGGTCCGGCCGCGACGCGCAACGCCCGTGCGCGGCTGCGCGCCAGCAATTCCTCCTTGTGCGCCGCGATCTCCTCCTCGTTCTCGCGGATCAGGCGCTCGAGTCCGGCCTGCATCTCGAACAGCAGCGATGAAACGTTCGACGTCGAGAGCGTGTAGATGACCCCACCGTAGCCTGGCGAGTGGGACCACTCGCGACCCTTCGCCTTGAGGTGGCGACAGCGGAGGGCGACGTCCCTCGCGAAGTCGAACAGCCCGTCGAGTTGCTGCGCGTCCCACTCGGCTTGCAGTTCACTCCACTCCAGCAGGAAGGCGGACAGCTCCTCTTCTTCTGCCTCACCAATTTGCAAGGGCACCTCCACTCGCGGCATCGCGTGGTGACTGCGGGACAAATCACCCTCTCCCGGTCTCCCCGCCGACCCCACCGATTGCCAACTCTACGGCTGCTTAGAATAGCCGCCCGGCCCGGCCCTGAACGCACCCCGCCAGGCATCCACGACCAGCACAACGTACACCGGCACCCAGATCACCACGCGCGTGAGCGTCGACTCGTGCCAGGTGCCGTGCATCGATTCGCTCCCGAGCACGACGTAGGCAAGTGGCGCGAGCACCGCCAGCACCACGAACGCCCGCGAGCCCAGCCACAACGCGGGCAGGAGAGCCCAGAGCGCGTACCAGGGGTGGACCGTGGGCGACAAGAGCACGAACGCCCCCGCGGTGATCAGCAGCCGCCGAGCCGGTGAGCGCTCGGTCCACACCGCCCTCGCGACGACGGCAGCGCCCAACACGAGCAGCACTCGACGGGCGAGCACCCCATCGTCGAGGAGCCAGGCGAGGAGCGGCCACGCGCTCCCGTTGAACGACCAGTGCTCTTCGTAGGTGGCGAGCCCGCGGAGGAGGCCCGGGCCCGCGAGCGGAATGAACGTGAGGGCCGCGAGAGCGGCCCAAGCGAGGAGTCGCCGAGGCGGTTCGCGAGCGAGGAGCACCGCGGGCAGAAACTTCACGAGGGCGGCGCCGAGCGCAGCGAGGCGCGAGCCGGACAGCGCCAGTACGACGAGCAGGCAGCCGAGCGCTTCGAGGTGTCCGTTGGCCGCCGACTCGATCACCGGCAGCGGAAGGAGCGCCCACGCCCAGCCCGCTGACTCCCGGTGCCGCCACAGGAGGCCGGCCGTGAGCGCATCGGCGGCGGTGGCGGCCACCCGGAACCCCAAGGGGCCGAACGGAGACAAGAGCCAGAACCAGCCCTGCGCCACGGGCGGGTAGATCGACGACACCGACCGGTGATTCACCTGCGCCCAGGTGGCGTCGCGAAGCGGGCGGAGCGCTTCGTCGTCGGGCGCGTGCGCGAAGGGGGAGAAGTGGGAGCGCCACACGTTGCCCTCCCAGACGTAGCGGAAGACATCGTCGGAGAGCTCCGCTGGCCACCGAAGGAGCGGAAGGCGCACCGCGAGAGCGGCGAGGACGACCAGCAGCGGAGCCCACCGGAGGCGGCCCTCGTGCGGCCCCCGGGAGGGGGCGGCAGACCCCGGTGCCCACGAGGTGTGCGTGATCCCCAAGCCGCACGCCACCACCGCCCCCCAACCCACGAACGCCACGCTCAGGGGAAGGGCGTGGGACGCCGGGCTCTCCAGTTGCCCCAACGCCACGCTCGCCGCCACGCAGAGAGTCGACAGCACCAGCGGCACGCGCACCCCCAGCGCATAGCCCAGCGCGTTAGACCGCGCGAAATGCGCACCCGCCTCCTTCTCGTGCTCGCTCTCGCGCCCTGCCTGCTCGCCAGCAAGTGCGGAAAACGCGTGGAGGAGGAAGAAACGCCGCCCGACCGTGGTCTGAACACCCCCGACGTCGAGCTGCAGGTGGCCTCGATTGACCCGAACTTCGGTCAGGCCGGCTCGGGATTTTCGGCCGAGGTGTTTGGGAACGGCTTTGTATCGGGCTCCAATGTGGAGATCGGCGGGCTCGACGCCGATGCGCGCTTCCGCGACGGCTCTACGCTGGCCGTGACCGTGCCTGCCCTGTCGGTGGGTCGCTACGATGTCGTGGTCACCAACCCCGACGGCGACTCGTCGGCGCTGCGCAAAGGCCTCACGCTCGTGGCCACCAGCGACGACGACCGGTGCCGCGCAGTGACCATCCAGTTTGCCTTCGACAGCTCGGTGCTCGACGCCGCCACCCGCGCCGCCATCGAGACCGCCGCGGCCTGCCTGCGAAACAGCACCGAGTTCGTGCGCGTAGAAGGCCATTCTGACGACCGCGGCACCACCGAGTACAACCTCGCCCTCGGCCAGCGCCGGTCCGACACGGTGGCCCGCTACCTCGTGGGGCTGGGGGTGGCACCGAGCCGTGTGCAGTCGGTGTCGTACGGCGAAGAGAGCCCGGCCACCTCGGGTTCGGGAGAGAGTGAGTGGGCACAGAATCGGCGGGTGGAAATCCTGCCGGGGAGCGGGCGATGATGCCGGTATTGTTCGCGTTCGCCTACCTGCTCTCCGCTTGCGTGCTCGACCGCACTGGGCAATCCGCCACCTCGGTGTACCAGCGAGAGCTCGACGGTCAGCAGGAACGGGTGCGGGAGCTGGAGTCGATGGGGGAAGGCGTGGGGCGCCGGGTGGCCCAGCTCGAGGAGGTCACGCGCGCGCGGGGCCAAGAGGACATCCTCAAGATGGAGACGGTCGACGACCTGCGCGGCGAGGTAGCGAAGATGCGCGGCGAGTACGAAGTGATCGACCACGACTACCGCACCTTCGAGATGGCGGCGCTGGGCACGCAGAACGACGTCGACTCGCGGCTCCTGTACTTGGAGCAGCGGGTCGCCGCGGTCGAGCGGGCGCTGGGCATCCGGCCGCCGCCGCGCTCCGACGCGGGCGACGTGGCGGCGGCGGTGGGTGCCGCCCCCTCGGCGGGAGGAGCGCCGGAAGGGGCGGGAGCGGCGCCCGATGGGGCCACCGCGGGCGCGGCGGCCGAGCCCCCCGCCCTCACGCCCGAGGAGTACTTCGGGCTCATCACCGAGAACCTCGAAGCCGGAAATGCCGCAGCCGCGCGCGCCGTGGCCAAACGTTTCATCGCCGGGAACCCCAAGCACGATCGAGCGGGAGAGGCCTACTACCGCATCGCCGAGAGCTTTCAAAACGAAGGGGAGTTCAAGCAGGCGGCCGGTGCCTTCCAGGAAGTTCTCGACAAGGCGCCCACCAGCACCTGGGCCTCCTGGTCGCTCCTCCGACAGGGCGAGTGTTTCGAGGGCCTGGGCCGTGGCGCGGACGCGAAGATCTTCTACTGCGACGTGTTGAAGAAGTACCCCAAGAGCAAGGCGGCCAAGGAGGCCAAGGCCAAGTGTTCCGCTTGAGGGCCGCGGCGCCGGCTTGACCGGAAGGGGAGGGCAGAATAGTGGCCGGAAGTACCGCACCTCCACTCGGAGCGCCCTCGGGGCGCTCTTTGTCGTTTTGGCACCCTGCTTCCTTCGGGCACCATGCTTGTCACCCCCGCCAGCCTCCGCCAACTGCGCGACCTCGTCGAGCCGGTGGTGGTGCGCCTCGGCTACGAACTGGTGGCGGTGGAGTTGCACGGCGGAACGCACGGCCCCGTGTTGCGCCTTTCGGTCGACAAGGAAGGCGGCATCGGCATCGAAGACTGCACGAAGGTGTCGCGGCAGGTGAGCCCCGCGCTCGATGTCGCCGACCCCATCTTCGGCTCCTACGACCTTGAGGTGAGCACGCCCGGTATCGAGCGCCCCGTGCAACGAGCGCAGGACTACGCGCGGTTTGCGGGGTGTGAGATTCGGCTGAAGCCGTTCGGCGTGGAAGCCAAGAAGCGCACCAAGGGCACTTTGCTGGGAATCGCCGACGGCGTAGTTTCCGTCCAGACCGGCGCCGAGGTCCGCACCTTTCCCGTCGACGCCATCGAGCGCGCCAACCTCGCGCTCACCATCGACCAATTCCGGAGGCTCGGTCAGGGCCTCCCTCCCCTACTAGAGGCCACCCCATGAACAGCCCCCTTGCCCGCGACCTCGAACTCGTTTCCAAAGAGAAGAACATCCCCCGCGATGCGCTGGTGGAGGTGCTCGAACAGGCCATGGAAGCCGCTGCGCGCAAGAAGTACGGCATGCAGAAGGATCTCGAAGCCCAGTGGAACGAGGAACTCGGCGAGGTCGAACTCTTCGAGTTCAAGACGGTGGTCGAGGAGGTCGAGGACGACCAGATCGAGATCACCCTCCCTGAGGCGCGCCTGCTCGATCCTGAGTGTGAGATGGGCGACTCGCTCGGCATCAAGCTGAGTGTCGACGACTTGGGGCGCATCGCCGCACAGACCGCGAAGCAGGTGATCATCCAGAAGATCCGCGACGCCGAACGGGAAATGACCTTCTCCGAGTTCAAGGACCGGAAGGGCGAGATCATCACCGGCATCGTGCGCCGCTTCGAGAAGGGCAACATCATCGTCGACCTGGGCCGGACCGAAGCGCTCCTGCCCAAGCGTGAGCAGGTGATGACCGAGACCTATCGCCAAGGCGACCGGATTCAGTCGTACGTGGCGGACATCACCCGCGCCACGAAGACGCCGCAGGTCATCCTCAGTCGCACCCACCCCGGTCTACTGATGAAGTTGTTTGAGCTGGAGGTGCCGGAAGTGGCCGAAGGCATCGTGCGCATCGAGGCGTGCGCTCGGGAGCCGGGCCACCGCGCCAAGATCGCGGTCAGCTCGATCGACCCCGATGTGGATCCGGTCGGCGCCTGCGTGGGCATGAAGGGCTCCCGCGTGCAGGCGGTCGTGGCCGAGCTGCGGGGCGAGGCCATCGACATCATCCCCTTCCACGCCGACCCCGCGCGGTACGTCGTTCACGCGATCCAGCCGGCGCATGTAGCGCGGGTGTACATCGACGAGACGGCCCACAAGATGGAGCTGATCGTTCCCGACGACCAGTACAGCAAGGCGATCGGGCGCCGCGGCCAGAACGTGCGTCTCGCCCAGCACCTCACGGGCTGGGAAGTCGTGGTGCTCAGCGAAACGAAGCACGCGGAGATGAGTTCGCAGGCCCGCTTGGAGCTCGGTCGCATCGAGGCACTCTCCGCGGAAGGCGTGGAGCTGCTCATCCGGCACGGATTCCACAGCCTCGCTGAGGTGGCCGATGCCGAGGGTTACGACCTGGCGGGGGTGCTCGGCTGCGAAGAGGTCGACGCTGAGGCGGTGATCGCGAGCGCGGAGGCCGCGCTGGAAGGGCTGATTCTCGAAGAAGCGAAGGCCCGGAAGTCGGCCGCCGAACTCCCGCCGGAAGCGTAGCGAAGGGGCGGGCGGTGCCGCCGGTCCGCTCCTGCGTCGTTCGTCGCGAGCGTGCTGATCCCAGCGCGCTCGTGCGCGTTTTTGCGGGTCCCGACGGGGTGGCGCATGTCGACTGGCACGGTCGTTGGAAAGGCCGCGGCGCCTGGCTTACCTGCGAGCGGGCGGTGTTTGAGGAGGCCCAGCGGAAGCCGGCGCTGCTGCAGCGGGCGCTTGAGGTGAGCGCGCTCGATGTGGCGGCGCTCCTCGACGAGGCTCGGGCGGCCAACGTGACCGCGATCGGCGACCTCCTCGCGCTCGCCGCGCGCGCAGGCGCCATCGTGAGTGGAGCGGATGCGATGGAACGAACTTCTCCGGAAGCGCTCGTGGCGCTGGTTTTCGCCGACGACGCCTCGGAGTCCAGCCGGGCCACCGCCACCCGGATGTTCCCGCTTCTTCCATCCTTCCCCTACCCCTTGACGAGGGAGGCTTTGGGTCACAAGATAGGCAAGGGTCCCCGAGCTGTGCTCGGGCTGCGTGCTGCGGCGCCCGTGCGAGCGCTCATTCGGGAGTTGCGGCGCATGCAGGCACTCGGTTAGCCCCCCGCCCCCCACCTGCAGGAACCGCCCTTCATGTCGAACAAGGACCTCTTCGAGCGCCTGGAAAGTGCGCGTGGCGCTGATCGCCGACCAACGGCGGTTCGCCCCCCGCAGCCTGCCAGCGTCGAGCCGAAGCCGCAGGCCGACACTCGTGTCGGAAATAAGGTGGTACGCCGTCGGGCCGATCTCCCCCCTGAGCCGCCGCCGGTGCCCGTGCGCACCGTGATTCGCCGCCCGGCGGGCACGCATACCGACACGAGCGCCCGCCCTTCCGCTCCTGCCGCGCCCGAAGTGTCGCCGCCCTCTGCACTCCGTCGTCCTGTCGGACTCGCTTCAGCCTTGGCGCCGCTCCCCGATCGCGTTGAGCCGGCGCCGGTACCGGTACCGGTAGAGCCTGCGGCGGAAGTGGCCTCTGCGGCGGAACCTGCGGCCATCGCCGCCGCCCCAGAGCCCCCCGCCCCGAGCGAGCCTGCTGCGGTCGAAGCCGCGCCCGAGGCCCGTGAGCCTCACCAGCCTGCACCCGTGCTGGCAAGCAGTGCGTTGCAGCCCTCCGCGCCCTCCGCGCCCTCCGCGCCCTCCGCGCCCTCCGCGCCCTCCGCGCCCTCCGCGCCCTCCGCGCCCGCCGCGCCCGCCGCCGAAGGCGCAGGCGCTCCCGTCCGGGGGACTGTGCGTAGCGCCGCGGGGCTCAACCTGCGCCCCATCCTGCCCGGCCTCGGCTTGGGCGTGGTGTCGCTGCCCGTAGGCTACGACCCCACCGACCCCACGGGCGCGCGGCGCAAAGCTCGTGAACAGGCCAGCACGCAGCCGCGATGGGCAGGCGGGCCGGGCGGCCCGAGCGCGCTGCGCAACCCAACGGGCCCACGCCCTGGTGGAGCGGAGCCCGGCGGCGGGGGCGACGACCGCCGCGCCAAGCCGGCGCGGCGCGGGGGGCGGAGCGAACACACGGGAATGCAGATTCCCGAGAGCCGCCACCGCAAGCACAAGGCGGCGCAGCGCGCGGAGGCGCGCCCTGTAAGCACCGTGAAGCGGAAGGTGCAGGTCGACGGAGAGATCACCGTGGGCGCCTTCGCCCATGAGTTGGGTGTGAAGGCCGCGGAGCTGATCAAGGTGTTGATGAATCTGGGTCAGGTGGCCACGGTCAACCAGTCCATCGACTACGACACGGCGGCAATCGTCGCAGAGGAACTTGGGCACGAGGTGGTGAACACCGCGTTCCAAGAATCCGCTCACATGATCCAACACGCGCCCGACGAAGGCTCGGCCCTCGTGGCGAGGCCGCCGGTCGTCACCGTGATGGGGCATGTCGATCACGGCAAGACCACCCTGCTCGATTCCATTCGGAAAGCGAAGGTGGCCGCAGGCGAAGCCGGCGGCATCACTCAGCACATCGGCGCGTACCAAGTGCGCCGGGGCGACAAGCACATCACGTTCATCGACACGCCGGGCCACGCAGCGTTTTCCGCGATGCGTGCACGCGGCGCCCGTGCCACCGACATCGTGATCCTCGTGGTGGCCGCCGACGACGGCGTGATGCCCCAGACCATCGAGGCGATCAACCACGCCAAGGCGGCTCGCGTGCCCATCGTGGTGGCGATCAACAAGATCGACAAACCCGGGGTCAAGACCGATCGGATCAAGACGGAGCTGATGAACCACGGGCTCGTGCCCGAGGAGTACGGCGGCGACGTGATCTGCACGCCGGTGAGCGCACTGAAGGGCAGCGGGATCGACGGCCTTCTCGACAGCGTGCTGCTGGTGGCCGAAGTCGCCGATCTGAAGGCCAACCCCGATCGGCCCGCCGAGGGCGTGGTGCTCGAGTCTCGCATCGAAACGGGTCGCGGCGCCGTGGCCTCGCTGTTGGTCAAGACGGGCACCCTGCGCCAGGGTGACACGCTCGTGATCGGCACCACCTGGGGCCGCGTACGCGCGATGAGCGACGAACGCGGGGCTCGCCTCAAAGAGGCAGCGCCCTCCACGCCCGTGGAGATGTTCGGCATGGAAGGCGTGCCGAACGCCGGTGATGAGTTCACCGTGGTCGGGAGCGAGAAGGACGCACGCACGCTGAGTGCGCATCGCGAGAAGGCAGCCCGTGCGCTGTCCCAAGGCTCGCGGCAGCGCCTCACGGTCGACGATCTCTTCAAGAAGGGTGGCTCCGCCGCTTCGCCCGACGAAATGCTCTACGTGGTGCTGAAGGCCGACGTGGGCGGCTCTCTCGAGGCGCTGAGGGCGGCGCTGGAGGGGATTGAAGTGAACGGAACGCAGTTGAAGATCCTTCACGCGGCCATCGGTCCGGTGAATGAGTCCGACGTGAACTTGGCGATGGCCAACAACTCTCTGCTCTTGGCGTTCAACGTGAAGGCCGACGCAAAGGCGCGGCAGGCTGCCGACCAGAATGCGGTGGAGATTCGCCGGTTCGACATCATCTACCAAGCGATCGACGAGGTGAAGGCCCGCCTCACCGGCATGCTGGCGCCCATCTACGAAGAGCAGCGCCTCGGCGAGGCCGAAGTTCGCGCCGTATTCGCGGTGTCGAAGTCCGGTGCGGTGGCCGGCTGTATGATCCTCAGCGGCAAGGCTACGCGCGGCGCGCTCGCCAAGGTGTTCCGTGGCGAAAAACTCTTCCTCGAAGGCAAGGTCACCGGGCTGAAGCGCTTCAAGGAAGACGTGCGCGAAGTGGTGGAAGGGTTCGAGTGCGGTCTCCAAGTGGACGGGTACACCGACATCCAGGTGGGCGACCGGGTGGAAATCCTCGAGAAAGTGCAGGTCGCCCGAGCCTGAGGGGTCGAGTGAAAAAAGGATGGACTCTTGACGTGTCAATATGATACGTTTGGGTCCATGAAGGATCAGCTGATCCCGCTTACCCGCGGCCACCTGTTCGCGTTGGGCGCAATGTCGGTCGCCCTCGCATGCCTGTCCTTCTTTCTTGGCTTCACCGTGGCTGAAAAGGCGCGCGCGCACTCTGGGGAAGTGGCAGGGATGGCTCCGCTGGTGGCAGCGGAGGTGCGTGGCGGCACGCTGGAGGCGCTGCTGGCCCGGGTCTCTCAGCAACAGGAGGCACAGGTCTCCTTTCCGGGCGAGCTGGCGGGTCAGGCCGCGGCGTCGGAGAGTGGCGTGCCCACAGGCGGGTGGTCGATCCAAGTGGCCGAATACCCGGACGTGCCGAGCGCCGATCGTTTGGTGGCTGAGCTGCGCGCCGCCGAGATGCAGGCCTACCGTGTCGCAGCGTTGGTAGACGGCCGCGCCGTTCAGCGGGTGCGCGTGAGCGGATACAACAGCCGAGAAGGGGCGTTGGGCGAGATGGAATCGGTCGCTTCGCGGGCAGGGTCGAGTACCCCCCGGGTGGTGGCCGCCCCTTGACAGTCGCCGCAGGTTGATCGACACTCGCACCGTCGCAGGAGTCTCGATGTTGGCCGTGCTCGTTTTTGCTGCCCTGAGCCCCGCCCACGCCCAAGAGGGCATGGTGCAGGTGGAAGGCGCTGCCACCACGCCAGACTTTTACCAGATTCAGCCCGGCGATACGCTTTGGGACATCAGCACCCGCTTCCTCGGTGACCCCTACCAGTGGCCGCAGTTGTGGTCGTACAACGAGTACATCACCAACCCCCACTGGATCTACCCAGGAAACAGGATCTACTTCAACTTGGGCGATGCGCTCAACCCGCCCACGGCGGGCGTGGACTTGATCCAAGAAGTGCCGTACCAGCCGCCCAAGCCGGAAGTGGCCGTGAACAGCTCGGACTGCGATTTCCCGGCCCGGTTCGACGACGCGCGCGTCGGTCAGCACCTCACGTCGGCCGGCCTGCTCGGCCTGCCCGGGGACTTCAACGCGCGTGGGCGGGTCATCGCCTCCACGTCCGGCGGCATCAGTCTCGCCGAAGAAGACTACGTGTACCTGAACCTCGACGATATGGACGGCGTGGAGTGCGGAACGCTCTTCAGCCTATACCGTAAGGTGCCCGAACGTGTGCGTACCAGCGAGGGCATTCGGTTCGTGTATAAGGTGGTCAGCACCGTTCGGGTGATTCGGGTCGACGACCACGTGGCCACCGCGGAGATTCGAGACAGCTTCTTGGAGACCGAGCGTGGCGACATCGTGGGCGACCAGCTTGCTGTCGACGTAACGGTGGATGTGTCGGCTCCGGCGAGCGACGTGGAGGCGCGCATTCTGGCGCGACTCAGGAGCGAACAGGCCCTTTTCTCCACGTTCGAGACGGTCTTCCTCGACGTCGGCACGAACGACGGGGTCGATGTTGGCACCTCGCTGTTCCTCGTTACGCAGGCAGATGGTCGGGCGCCCCGTCTGGCGGTAGCTGACAAGCGCCTCCCGGAGCGAGTGACGGGCCGGGTGGTGGTCGTGCGGGCCGAGGAGAAACGAAGCACCGCCGTGGTGGTCGACGCCGCGGAGGAGGTCCGCGACCTCACTCGGGTCGTGGGAACACCGAATCAGGCCAACTGACGGTTGACACCTGAACAGGCGTGCATACAGTGCACGCATGTCTGGTCTTCCTCGGCCCTGGGCGGGTTTGGTACGTCACGCGCCGCTGCTTCCTGCCGAGGTCGCGGAGCTGCTCGCTTCCGGCGCTGATCCTGCCATGGCCGCGCTGTCCGCCCTCCTGCGTGCACGCGTAGAGGCCGTGGGCGCTTGGTCGGGGTGCTGGCTCCGAGCCGACGCTCCGGAGTGGCCAGTCCCTCTCCGGGGGCTTCCGGGTGCGCCGGTGGCGCTGGCATACGAGGGCAACCTCGGGCTGTTGGCGGCGCCAGCTGTGGCCATTGTGGGCACGAGGCGCTGCACGGCCACCGGGCGGCGTCTCGCGCGGGAGCTGGCACGAGCGGTCGTCCAAGCGGGCGGTGTCGTGGTGTCGGGGCTCGCCGCGGGGATCGACGCCGAGGGGCATATTGCGGCGGCCGGTCGCACGATCGCGGTGCTCGGGCAAGGGCTGGACTCCCCGATGGCCGGCTGGCAGGCCCGTCTCCGCGAGCGGGTGCTTGCCGAGGGTGGTCTTGTTCTCAGCGAGTACCCACCGGCCCAGCCGGCGGCCGCCTGGACCTTTCCGCGGCGCAACCGGATCATCGCCGGCTTGGCCTGCACCACGGTCGTGATGGAGGCTGGCCATCGCTCGGGGGCCAAGATCACCGCGCACAACGCGGCGGAGTATGGGCGGCGGGTCTTGGCGGTGCCGGGGTTGCCCGATTGTGAGAGCTTTGCCGGCTGTCTCGACCTCATCGAGGAGGGCGCGGAAGTGTACCGTGGGGTGGGCTCGGTCCTACTGGCCGCGGTGCGGTGAGATATGCCTCCGGATGGCAGCGGCCTACCAGCACGTCGACATCACCCCCGAAGCGAGCGACTTCCTCGAGCTCCTGCGCGAGCTGGGTCATCTCGACGACGCGGCGGTGGATGCGATCACGTCATCCCTGATGAGTAGCGCCGCTCCGCGGGTGCAGGTGGATCTGAGCGAGGCGCGTCGGGCCTGCGCGCTGTGGCTCACCGATCAGGCCGAACGACTTCGCCCAGAGGCGCGCGAGCTGCTGTACGCGGAGTGGCCCCGCCTGTTTTTCTAGATCCCGCGGGTGCTAGATCACGCTGAACTTGATGGCCGCCGACGACGCGGGAACATCGGCAGTAACGGTGAGAACGTAGCCGTCTACCCGCAGGGTCCCCCAGCTTTGGGACTCTTCGAGCGAGCCCCCGGCCGCTACCGTCCACGTCGTGATCACCGGGCGACATGCCACGGCCACGCCGCTCGCCGTGCCGCGGCTGTCCTCGACGCTCCAACCTGTGAAGAGGCAGTTGGAGGAGGTCGTCACGGTGATGTCGGCCGCGCAGGGGTTGCTGAGCACCGCCACCATGCTGAGCGAGTCGCGCGGACCGAAGCTGGTGCCGGCCACTCCCGCAGAGTCCCGCACCTCGGCCGTGAGCAGCAGGTCCACGTCGGTGCAGGTCGTGCTCCCGCCCGTGTCGGCGGTGTCGGCCGTGTCCTTGCCGCTGTCGGCCGTGTCTTTTCCTGTGTCCGCGGTATCCTTGCCGCTGTCGGCAGTGTCCTTCCCGGTGTCTTTGCCAGTGTCGGCGGTGTCTTTGCCGGAGTCGGCGCCGGTTTCCCCTGTCTCTCCGCCGGTCTCCGCGCCCGAATCGTCGGCCGCGGTATCGCTGGTGTCTCCGCTCCCGGTGTCGGGGGGCTTGCCGGTGTCGGCGGGGCCTTCCGCCACGGGGGCGCCGCACGCGACGAGGAAGGCGAGGGCGAGGTACGGTCGAGTCATGGGTTCATCTTAGCGGTTCCCGACGAACGTGGTGCCCGGGAGTGAGATCACCAGTTCAGAGTAGCCGTACACCGCGCCGAGAAGCAGCGACGCCGACCACGGTGACTCCCCGGCGAAGGACCGCTGCTCCAAGCGGCCGGCCGTAGACCATGTGACCATCAGGTTTTCGTCGTCGACGAAGGCGGCGTCGCCGAGCACGAAGTCGTAAACGGTTGGCGCAGGCACGTACTCCCAGACGGAGCGGGCTACGGTGACCTCGCCGAACTCCAGGTCGTAGGCCACCACCCGGCTGCCCTGTTCCACGTCACGGTTGTCATGTACGAGGAGGCGATTGCCCCGGAAATCGATGTGATGCTGCCCGTGGGGCGTGACGGCACCTTCAGCCATCTCCACGTTGGGCGTGCTGCCGCCCATCACCGTGAGGGCTACGCCGTCGGTGGGATTCACCTCAACGAGGCTGTTCTGGCCGCGCGAGCTCACCCACACGGTCCCGCGATCTTCGTTCCAGCGCAGCGCGTTGGCGTGGGTCCAATCCTCAGGGTCGACGCCATCTGCGGTGGGGGTGTACAGGTCCCAGAAGGACCAGATGGGCTCCTCCGTGCCGTCGGCATGGCGCCGGTAGAGGGTGTCTCCCGTGTAGTCCACCCCGCCGACCGCGCGGGTGTCGTAGCCGATGAGGATGATGCTGCCGTCTTCCATCTCGATGAAGTCGTGCGTCACGCCCTCGCCTGCATGGCCGTAGGGGGTCAGGTCGCTGGACACGGTTCCATCCCAATCCACGGAGAGCAGCCGGCCAGCTTCGCCCGCCGGCGTGAAGGGCATCAGCAGGGCCCAGATGCCCATGCCGTCACGGCGCGGAGTGGCGCGGACGATGAACGCGGGCCCATCGAGCTCCCAAAACCAGCAGGGCTGGCCCGAGGGACTGAACATCACCACGCTCGAGGGGTCGGAAGTGAGGAGAGCGGAGATCACGTACCGATCCCACGTGGGGCGCCCTTCGATCCCGAACCCGGAGAGGGTGGCGGGACCGGCGCCGATCGTGTGAGTGCCTACCGCCAACACGGTGTCGTCCTGATCCACCAGCTCAACGTCGAAGGTTTCGTTGAACCACAAGCCGAGCACGGGGAGGTCGCTGCCCACTTCGCCGTCCACCGGATCCGTCACCAGTTGCGTCTGCCCGTCGACGGAGAACTCGAGGTGCGCTGATTCGGCACCGGGTGCTTTCCATGAAGCAGTCACGTAGCTCTCCACCTCCTCGCTCGGCGTGAGCGAAAACGCGCCGGGGTAGTCCTCGGAGTCGGGAGTCTCCTGACAAGCGCTGAGTACGGAGAGGAGGACGATCGGGTGCCGCATGAGCCATTGTATCGCCGGCTGGCGGTGCGATGGCGGCCATGGTGGGTTTCGTGCTTCGAATCGTGCGCGGAGGCGGTTGTCCCGGGTCTGTGAAATCACGATACGTGGCGGCAATGCTCCCGCTTGTGCTCACTCTGGCCTGTGACGCTGGCCACTCCGGCTCGGGCCGAGCCCCCCCCACCGGCGACTCGGCAGAGGGCGATCTGCCCGACAGCGCGCCGCTCGCGGAGGTGGATGTGCTCGTCGTGGGGAGCGGTGCCGGCGGGCTCGGCGCGGCTTGGGCGGCGCGCGAGGCCGGCGCCACCGTACTGGTCATCGAACGAGACGCCCTGGCGGGCGGCGCGAGCAACAACGCGGGCAACTATTGGGCCGCTGGAACGCCGGCGCAGGAGGCGGCAGGCATCATCGACAGCCCCGAGGCCGCCCTAGCCGAATGGGCCAGCTTTACGGAAGGCGACGCCGCCGACCCCTCGGTCATCGACTTCGTGAACGGCTCGGCGGGGGTGATCGCGTGGCTGGAGTCTCTCGGAATCAGCTTCCATCTCGGCGACAGCATCCCGGCCGACACCGGCACGGTTCCGCGTGTGCTCATGCTGGAACCAGGTGTCAGCCCTGCGCCGCTGCAGGTGGCCAGCCTGATGACCGACGTGATCCAGTTGGAGACCACGGCGACCGGTCTTGTCCTGCAGGGGGCGCGCGTCGCGGGGGTGTGGGTGACGGACAAGGACGGGGCGGAGGCGTGGATCCACGCTGGGGCGACGGTGCTCGCCACGGGGGGCTTCGCTCGAAACGATGCGATGGTCGTGACCGCTCTTCCCGAGCTCGCAGCCGAGCCGGTGTGGTACGAGGCCTTTCCGGGGATGGACGGGAACGGCATCACTCTGGCGGCAACGGCCGGCGCAACAACGCAAAACATGGACCACCTAGGCCTGTACAGCCACGCCATCGCCGACGCGCGGCTGGGGCAACCCGAGGTGATGGTGGTGGCGGGGTTGGAGACCTCGCTCATCGTGGATGCCGAGGGTCGGCGGGTGGCAGACGAGCGCCTCTTCGGCTCGGTTTCCATGGGGCGCCGATTCCTTACCGAAGGTCCCTTCTACGCCGTTTTCGATGACGACCTGTGGGCGTCCACCCGCATTCAGGGGCGTGGGTACAACTACACCGACGCCCCGGACGAGCTGGAGCTGCTAGGCCCCGAATACGCGGCGCTGGTCGGTGTTGCGGAAGGGATCGACGGGGCTGCCCTCGGCGAGGCCTTGGGGATCAGCGGTTCGGGGCTCACGGAGTCGCTTGCCCGATACAACGACGACGCCGCGGCCGGCACCGACACCCAGTTCGGCAAGCCCGAGCCGTGGTTCGCCCCGCTCGCCGACGCCCCCTTCCACGCACTCCCGCTCGTGCTGGGCCGCGCCAAGAGTTTCGGAGGCGTGGCCACCGACGCCACGGGCGCCGTTACCGACTCCGCCGGCGAGCGCATTCCCGGACTCTACGCAGCAGGCGAGGTGTGTGGCTTCCTCGGCACCCCCGCCATCGGCTACGGGCTGAACGGTTCGATCACCTCCGCGTGGTGGGCGGGGCTGCGCGCGGGGAAGGCGGCTGCGGCCAACTGAACGGCTCGCCTAGCGCTTCAACCCGACGCCGCGGGGCAATCCTTGTTAGCGCGCGGGCATGCAGCATGTCGTGGTCGTCGGCGCCCAATGGGGCGATGAAGGCAAAGGGAAGGTGGTCGACCTGCTGGCGCAGAAGCTCCGGTATGTGGTGCGCTTTCAGGGGGGCAACAACGCGGGCCACACGCTCGTGGTGAACGGCAAGAAGACGGTGCTCCACCTCGTTCCCAGCGGAATGTTGCAGGAAGGGTCGGTGAACGTGATTGGCAACGGGGTGGTGATCGACCCCGAGGTGCTGGTGCACGAGCTGGCCATGCTGGAGAAGAGCGGCGTTGCCGTGACTCCAGCGCGCCTCGTGGTGAGCACCGAGGCCCATGTGATCCTGCCTTGGCACAAGGCGCTTGACCTTGCGCGGGAAGCCGCAGCCGGCGAACGGAAGATTGGGACGACGGGGCGCGGCATCGGCCCCGCCTACGAAGACAAGGTGGGGCGGCGTGGACTGCGCATGGCCGATCTGCTCGATCCCGCCGCGCTCGCCGCGCATGTGGCCGAGCACCTTCCGGGCCACAACCGCCGCCTCGTGGAGTGGTTCGGAGCCGAACCCCTTGACGCTGCGAGCATCCTCGCCGAGCTTGCCCCGCTCGCGGCGCGCCTTCGCCCCTTCGCCCGCAGCACGGTGCGCCTCCTTCACGAGGCGGGCGCGCGCGGCGACGGCATCCTCTTCGAAGGCGCCCAAGGCACCTTCCTCGACGTAGACCACGGCACCTACCCGTTTGTGACCAGCAGCAACACCGTGGCGGGTGGCGCCTGTGCCGGTTCCGGTGTCGGCCCCACCACGATCGGCGCGGTAGTGGGCATCGCCAAGGCGTACTGCACCCGCGTGGGGAGCGGTCCGTTCCCCACCGAGCTCACCGACGCAACGGGGGAACGTCTGCGCGCCATCGGCCATGAATTCGGCGCCACCACCGGCCGTCCCCGTCGCTGTGGCTGGTTCGACGCAGCGATGGTGCGCCACGCCGTGATGGTGAACGGCCTCACAGCTCTGGCGCTGACGAAGCTCGACGTGCTCAGCGGCATGCCCACCCTGCAGATCTGCACCGGGTACGTCGGCCTCGACGACGTACCCGCCGGCGCCGCCGCGCTCGACGCTGTGCAGCCGATCTATGAGGAGATGGCGGGCTGGGAGGCCTCCCTCGCGGGCGTGCAGGACTTCGCCGCGCTCCCTCCGGAGGCCCGAGCTTACGTGGCCCGCATCGAGGCGCTCGTCGGCGTGCCGATCGCGCTCGTCGGCACTGGGGCGGGCCGCGACGAGGTGATCGTGCGGGGAGCGCCCTTCGCCTGAGGAACGGCTTCGGCGGCGGCGCTGCGAATCGCGGCGTTGCCCATCGAACCCACGTTGCCGGGACTTCGCGATTCGCCGGGCCCCACCCTCCAGTGTTGTCTCGGGTCCCGCCGCGAGTTAGCCCGCCAGCCGACCCCTGAGGCCAGCTTGGCGAGTGACGATCTGATCGAGATTGACGGCGTGATCAAGGAAGTTTTCCCGGGTGGGGCCTTCCTGGTGGAAACCGAAGCCGGAACCGCGGTGCACGCGCACCTCGCGGGCAAGCTGCGGCGCTTCCGCATTCGCGTTGTGCTCGGCGATCGGGTGACGGTGGCCGTTAGCCCCTACGACCTGAGCAAGGGGCGGATCACGTTCCGGCATAAGTAGGCGCCGCCGTCACCCGCACGAGGAACAAGTACTCCTTGTTGCGGAGGTGGCTCACCTTTCCGACCTTTTCGCCCGCCGGGCTGTAGATGCCGATCTGCGCGCCCACGTACCGCTTGAAGTCGTGCTCGATGACGGTGACGTGGCCTCGCTCCCCGAGCAGCGCCTCCATCTCCTCGCGGGCGATGTACCCCTCGTTGCTGAACGATACGAGGAGGTAGTTCGCTCGGGCCGCGGTCACGACCGTCCGCATCGCGTCGAGAATCTGCCGGCGGGAGTTGAACACACTGCCGCGCGCTCGGCAGTCCACCCGCTTGCAGGCCACCCCGTACGTCTCCGGCTTGTCCCATCGAACGAGCGACTCCCAAATGTGGTAGTTTCCTAGGTACTTATGTTGGTTGTACGGTGGGTCGAGGTAGAACATGTCGGCTTCCAGCGCGGTGGCGGCCCCGAGGGCGTCCAACTCGTAGGCGTGGCCTTTCCCGTGTGCGGCTCGGGGTTGGAGCGCCGGGACACGCAACTGGAGGTCGTTGTGCGCGCGGGGGGCCCACTGCTTGAGGTACGCCATTTGCACGCCGGCAGTGGAGTCCACCCGGTCGGCCGCCTCCATCAAGGAGACCAGCATCACGGCTTCCAACTCCGGAGGGAGCGCTTTCTCGGCGAGCGCCTGGCGGATCGCATCCACCCTCGCGCCGTTGCGGGGCTGAAAGTACCGGCTCTTCACGCAGAACGTGTCCGTGAAGTAGCCGGGTGAGCCGGGCAGCCGGTTCAGTTCGGTCACGAGCGACGCGGCGTCGGCCAGCACGCTCTCTGCGTCGGCTTGCACGTAGCACCGGGCCAAGGTGGCGGCGTAGGCGTTGTGGTCGTTGGCGAAGACCTGGAAGCCGGCGCCTTTGAGCGCGTGGCCCACTCGAGCGGTGCCGGAGAACAGGTCGACGACCGTGCGAACATCGTCCAGATTACGAATCGTCTCTACGATCGCCGGCACCAGGAGCCGCTTGCTGCCGAGGTACTTTACCACTTCACCGCCTATTCCGCCCCCACCTCCCGAATCCAGGCATCAAGGAAGATGAGCGTCCACAGCCGCTCCGCCACGCCCGGCTGGCCGAGGGCGGGGACCAGCGCCCGCACCGCGCCGGGTAGGAACAGCCGCAGCGGGTCCTCTTCCAGTCGGCGCACCCGCTCAGCCAGAAAGGGGGCCAGCGGGCCCTCGAACCAACGCCGCCACGGGCCGGGAAGCACCCGCTTGGGGCGGCCCACCAGCGAACGGGGGAGGACCGGCTGCAGCAGCTCGCGGAGCGCCCACTTCGTGGTGCTTCCGGTCAGGCCGGGGCGCACCTTCCAGGGGCCGGGCAACGAGGCGCAGTAGCTCGCCAGATCCGTGTCGAGGAACGGACAGCGCAGGCCCAGGTCGGCATGCAACGCCACGGCTCCGGTACGGGCCAGCGCATCCTCGGGCATCCGGCCTCGGAGGTAGGCGTGGAGGATTTCGTTGATCGGGTCGCTCACCACCTCACGGTAGAACGGCTCGAGGCATCGGCGACGGATGCCCGGGCGCACCCACCCAGGGTCGCGCATGAGCGCGGCGCGACCTTCCGCGCCGAAGGCCACGACCCCACCCACGGCGCGGGCGAGGCCAAACGGAGTGCCTCCGTTGCCGAGCTCGGGCCTGCTGTCGCCGAAGGCGTAGCTGGCAACGCGTCGCCCGGGGCCCGGAAGGCGGCGAATCAGGGTGGAGAGCCGGAACTGGCTGGCCAGAACCCCGACCATCCTCCCGCCAAACAGCTCGTCGCCGCCGTCGCCGCACAATACGACATCCACAGACTGCCGCGCCTCCACCCCGAGGAGGTACTGTGGGATGGCGGCCGGATCGGTGACCGGGCCATCGGTTGCTGCCACCACGCCGTCCACCGCGCCGATCATCTGATCGGGCGAGACCCTGACGAGGTGATGCCGGGTGCGGAGCAGCGTGGCGACCCTCCCCGCGTAGGGCGCCTCATCGTCTTCGGCGCCTTCCACGCCCACCGTGAAGGTCTCCACGGGCCCCAATCGCGATGCGAGCCAGGTAATCGCGCTCGAGTCGAGCCCGCCGCTGAGGAAGATGCCCACGCGGTCACGTCCGCTGGCTCGTGCCGCCACCGACCGGAACAGGCGCCGCTCAATCTCGGCGAGGGTTTCTGGGTCGGGCGGGTTCGGGCAGTACGGCGGCGCGTACTTCAGGCGGTGCCAGGCCTCAACACGCGGCTCGCCTCCGGGCTCCGCGACCAGCATGTGGCCGGGCGGGATCGCGCGAACGTCGCGGAGGAGCGTGCGGGGAGCATGCACGTAACGGAACGAGAGGAACTCCGCCAGGTTCTCCCGGGCCAGTTCGCGCCCTATCCCCGGAAGCTCCAGAAGCCCTCGGAGGGTGGTGGCGAACGCGAGCCGTTCGCCGCGTGCCGACCAGAAACAGTGCCGCACGCCGAACGGGTCACGCGCGAGGTGGAGGCGCCCAGATGACTTTTCGTACACCAGAACGAGCCACTCGCCGTCCGCGCGCTCCAACACGGACGCCCCCTTCGCCCGCCACCCCTCGAGGATCACGTCGGCGGCGGACTGCCCCGCGCTCCCCGCCCGGTTGAAGTGGCCCGACACCATGACCATGAGGGTGTCGTCTTCGGCTCGCGTGCTCCGCGGCTGGGCCACGATGCCCGCGCCCGCCGCGCGGAACTGCAATCCCCCCCCGAGCGCCCGCTCTTCGGACGCGTCAAGGTCTCCCAGACCACGGACGATTCCTCGGAAGCCACCCATGTGGCCGCGTGCGTATCCGGAATCGGGGGACCGCGATCACCCCCACGTGTGCGATACTCTCGCCTCCTGGGGCCCCATGGCGCTGCGCATCCACGAGCTGCTGAAGTTTACCATCGACAACCGCGCGAGCGACCTGCACTTCGCGGCCGGGGAGCGCCCAGCCATTCGGAGAGACGGCGAAATCCAACGTCTCGACGTTCCGGCGCTCTCCAACGACGACGCCAAGCGCCTCGCCTACTCCATGATGCCGGAGAAGCAGCGCATCTTGTTCGAGAACAACCTCGAAACCGACTTTGCGGTGGCGTTCAAGGGGCTCGCTCGTTTCCGGGTGAACGTGTACACCCAGACCCGCGGGTTTGGCTGCGCGATGCGCCAGATTCCCAGCAAGATCCTCTCGATGGATGATCTCGGGCTCCCACCGGTGTTTCAGCGAATCGTCAACTTCAAGAGGGGGCTGGTGTTGGTGACCGGTCCGACCGGCTCCGGCAAGAGTACCACCCTCGCGGCCATGATCGACTGGATCAATCGGAACCGCGCCGAACACATCCTCACGATCGAAGACCCCGTGGAGTTCGTTCACGCCCCCCAGCGCTGCCTCGTGAACCAACGCGAGGTGGGCACCGATACCAAATCATTTTCCGCCGCCCTTCGGAGTGCCCTCCGGGAGGACCCCGACGTGATCCTCGTGGGCGAGATGCGCGACCTCGAGACCATCCAGCTCGCCATCAGCGCGGCAGAGACTGGCCACCTCGTTTTCGCAACGCTCCACACGAACTCGGCCCCCGAAACCGTGGACCGGCTCATCGACGCCTTCCCGCACGAAGCTCAGCAGCAGGTGAGAACCATGCTCGCCTCCTCTCTGATGGCAGTGGTTTCACAGGCGCTCATCCGGAAGGCGACGGAATATGGACGGGTGGCCGCCCAAGAGATCATGATGGTCACCCCCGCGATCCGAAACCTGATTCGTGAGAACAAGCTGTTCCAGATTCCGTCGATGCTTCAGGCGGGTCGCGGCGACGGCCAGCAGACCATGGCGATGGCCGTCAAAGAGCTGGCGCTGAACCGAAAGATCACCCGCGAGGCGGCCGTGCAGATCTCGAACGACCCCAAGCTCTTTGACGACGTGCAGCCCGCGGGGGCGGCGCGGCCTCCGGCGCCGCGACGTTGAGGTGCGGGTGACGGTCAACGGGGAGGTGTTCGACGTGCAGGACGGCGCCACGGTGCGGGACGTCGTGATCAGCACGGGGGCGCACCCCGGCGCGGTGGCGGTGGCGCTGAACGGGGAGGTCGTGCCTCGTGGCCGACACGCAGAAACCGTCGTGCGCACCAACGACCGCGTAGAGGTGATTCGTGCGGTAGGTGGAGGTTAACGAAGTCCCATGCCCGAGCCCGCGCACTCCACCCTGAATACGATGCTGAAGCTGACGGCCGGCGTGCTGGTTTTGCTCGCCGCCGCCTCCTTCAACATGGAGCGCATCATGCCGATCGTCCACGACGCGTCCGTCTCGCTGCAGACCACCACGTTCTTCGATCGCATCGCCGATCTCGTGGCGGGCGCGTGAGGCGGCGCGGCCAGTCCGTGGTGGAGTACATGCTCACCGTGAGTGTTCTGGTCGTCGGGCTCACCGCCTGTTGGGTGGTTTTCGCGGAGGGCGTGCGGGAAGGCTTCGACACCGTGCGCCGCACCGTTCAGATGCCCTACCCCTGAGCGCGCGATGAGCTGGGACCTGCTGCGCGATGCCCTGATGGCCGTTCTTCTCGGCGTGGCCTGCTTCACCGACCTCACCACGGGAAAGATTCGCAACTGGCTCACGTTCCCGTCGATGGCCGTGGGCGTGGTGGCTTCTGCGGCGCTCGCGCCGCTCGTGTGGGAGGGCGCCGCCGGCCTGCTAGTGGCCTTCGCGGTGGGTGCGGCGTTGTGGAAATTCGGCGGCGCCTACCGCGCGGGCGACGTGAAGCTGGTGATGGCTGCGGGCGCCATCGGTGGCCCCGAGTGGGTCCTGCGGGGCATGCTGATCGGCTTCCTGCTGAATTTTCCGTTTGCCCTGATGGTGCTGGCTCGGCGTGGCCGCCTCCTGCACTTCGCCCGCTTTGTCGGGGCGCTCGGCAAGGCTGTGCTCTACCGGCGGCCGCTGCGCAGCTTCATGGAGGAGTGGGAGTCGAAGACCACCGTGATTGCCTTCGGCCCCGTGATCGCCGCCGGGATTGTGGCCGCGCGCCTACAACCTTGGCCGGATATCTGGTAGAAGGAAGCGATGCGGCGCGCACAATCCACAGTCGAATGGATGCTCCTCGTGGCCGTGCTGGTGGTCGGTCTGGTGGTGGCCGCCTACACCTTTGTCCCCGGCTTCCAACGCGGGGTAGGAGAGCTGGGAACGGATATGTCGCGGCTCTTCGCCCAAGCGGAGTCCGACGGCAGCGGCGACATGAGGTAGACTCCCGACCGCATGCAAAACGTTCGCGGATTCGTCCTCTCCCTCCTCGTGGCGCTGGTCGCAACCTTCGCCCAGTGTCGCTACGTGTCGTCGCGGGAGCAGTCGCTGCTCTACGACGCCGAGCCGCTCCCCACCTTGGTGGCCACCCGCGACATCCCGCCCCACGTGCGACTCGACGAAACCATGGTGGCGTCCAAGTCGGTGCCGCGCACCTGGCAGCAGCCGAAGGCCCTCACGAAGGTGGACGACGTGATCGGCCAGATCACTTCGGTCCCGATCTTCGCCGGGGAGCAAGTCGTGGCCACGAAACTCGTCACCGCCGACGACGCCGGCCTCGCCTACTACGTGCCGACCGGTACCCGGGCGATCGCCCTGGGGGTCGATGTGTTCAACGCCGTGGGCGGGCACATCAAAGCCGGCAACCACGTGGACATCCTCGGCAACTTCGACTTCGGCTCCGGCGAGAAGAGTGACCTCCGCACGGTCACCATCATGCAAGACGTGCAGGTCCTTTCGGTGGTGGACGACATCGGGACCATCACGGCGCGTCAGGTGCGGCCGTTGCCGCCCGAGGGGGAGGACGTTCGGCCCGAAGAGGCCCCTCCCGGCCCCTCCGAAACGCTGATGACCACCGCCACCATCACCGTGGCCGTGACGCCCGACGCCGCCCAGCGCCTCGCGATGGCGCAGGAGTTGGGTCGGCTCACCCTCGTGCTTCGCTCCTTGTGGGAGTCGGAGGGCAAGTTGGAGCTCGCTCCCGCCACGGTGCAGAGCACCCTCGGCATGCCCGAGCAGGTGCGCTACCGCAGCCGCCCCAGCTACCGCCTGATCGAAGGAGGCTGAGGCATGCGCTCCTGGCTCTTGGCCACCCCTTTCGCCGTGGTCGCGCTCGCGTCTGCGCCCGCACAAGCTCAGGACACCATCCCCGACCAGGTCGTGGTGCTCAACAATCAGGAAGCGATCGACGTACCCTTCGCGTTTGGCGACGTGAGCGTGGGGAGCAGTGAGATCGTGAAGGTGGTGCCGCTTCGGGAGGAGAAGCAGCTCCTCCTCGCTGGCCGCGCCGTGGGCACCACGAACGTGATCCTCTACGACACCAAGGGGGTTCGCCGCGACCAGTTCGAGGTCACCGTCATCCCCGGCAACCTCGCCAAGGTGATGAAGAACGTAAAGGTGTTGCTCGACGACATCGAGGGCCTCAGCTTCACGGTGGTCAACGACCGCGTGTACATCCAAGGCGAAGTGAGCCTCGACGAAGAGATTCGCCGGGTGCAGGAGCTGGATGCGAAGGAGCCCCTCCTTGAGTCGATGGTCACCCTCTCCCCGGTGAGCCAGCGCCTGCTCGCTGCGATGATCCAGAAGGAGATCGCTACGCCCGGAGTGAATGTACGGCTGGTGAGCCGCAAGCTGCTGCTCGAAGGGGTGGTGCACTCCGAAAGCGCCGGCCAACGCGCCGAAGCCATCGCCAAGGCCTACTTCCCCGACGTCATCAACGTCCTGGAGATTCGGGAGGTGGAGCGGGTGCCTGGCGAGGCCAAGACGATCGTGCTGGTGGTGCACTTCGTGGAGCTCACCAAGAGCCTCGAAGACAACTGGGGCATCGAGTGGACGCCGCTGTCCTCTCCCGGTGTCACCTTTGAGCTCGGCTCCACGCTGAGCGGCGGGGACTGGAGCGAGGTTTCGGGCGCAGCGACGGCCGAGATCACGGGGCTCCTGCCGAGGCTCAAGGAGGCGCGCTCCACCGGTTTTGTGCGCGTATTGGAGAACCCGACGGTGTCGGTGAAGAGCGGGGAGACCGCCCACATCTTCTCGGGCAGCAAGATTCCGTTCGTTTACAGCGACAACGGCAGCACCGTGATCGAGTTTATCGACGTCGGCATCAAGATGGATGTGACCGCCTATGCCTCGGGCAGCGACGTGGACATGCAGATCAAGATGGAGGTCAGCTCGTTGGGTGAGCTCACCTCCACCGGCTACCAGGCGGTAGACCAGTCGGAGATCACCACCTCGCAATACTGCCGCGCCGGCGAGAGCATCGTGATCGGGGGGCTCCAGCGCGTGAGCGACCGCGTGAACTACAACAAGGTTCCCGACGGTGCGAGCATCCCCGACTCGGTGTTCACGCTCTACCGCTCGAAGGACTACAAGAAGTCCAAGTCGCAGTTCCTCGTTTTCGTGACTCCGCAGATCCACGAGTCCACCACGACGGCGAACAAGGAGATTCAGGACACCTTCAACCTCACCGACGTGCGGGACTAGATGGCCTGCAGGTTTGTCGTGGTCGGCGCCGCGCGCGACGGCGTGGGCAAGTCCACCTTCGCAGTGAACATCGCGCTGAGCCTCGTGAAGGAGACTCGTCAGCGAGTGTTGATCATCGAACTCGATGCTGCGGGCGTGGGTGACGCCGCCGCTCTCATGGGAGTGACCGAGGCTCGCACCATCGCGGACTTCATCCCCTACGCCGACCAACTCACTCCGCAGTCGTTCGGCCCCTACATTCAGGCCCACCCGAGCGGCGTGGGCCTACTCCCCTTGGCGAGCACGCCTCAGGTCGCGATGAAGCTTGGCGCGGAGGGCGTGCGGAAGGTTCTCGACCTCGCCGGCCCCCTCTGCGACTACATCGTGGTCGATGCCGGCGCGGGCGTCGACCCGGTGAACATCGTGGCGATGGAGCGCGCCGCGGGCATCTTCCTCGTGGCGTCGGCCACGCCCACCTCGCTGGCCGCCACCCGCCGCTTTGCCGACCACCTGCAGTCGCTGCACTTCCCCCAGGCCCTCGTGAAGTTCGTGGTGAACGACCACGACGCCGCGGGAGCGCTGAGCAAGGAGGCCATCGCCTCTCGCCTCGGCCGCGCCGCCCTCGTGGTGCTCCCCCGCGATCAGGCCACCACCCTCAATGCCGCGCTGAGCGGCGCCCCCTTCGTGAGCGACGCGCCACGGGCCCTGCTCTCCCGCACCTACGACGCGCTGGCCCGGCAGCTTGTGGAGAAGGGCATCCTCGATCAGCTCGCAGCCGTGGAGCGAGGGCGCGGTCAGGCCGTGGAGGGGCACCGCGCCGTGGAGGTCACGCAGGAGCAGGACAAGGCCATCGACAGCTTCTTGAAAGCCAGAGGCGGCAACCGCGGAAAGTCGCGCGCCGACCTCGACGGCCGCACCCGGCTCAAGATGCTCATCCACAAGCGCATGCCCGAAGTGCTCGACCTGAAGCGCCTCGACAAGGAAATCGGCACGCGCCCGGACAAGGAGAAGCTGCTGCGAGAGCGCGCCGAGGCCGCCATCGCCAAGATTCTCGACGAGGAGGGCGCCAGCATCACGGACCGCAACGAGCGGCGCCGCATCGTGAAGGAGGTCTGCGACGAAGCCCTTGGCCTCGGCCCCCTCGAAGACCTCCTTGCCGACGACCGAGTGACCGAGATCATGGTGAACGGCCGCGACAACGTCTTCGCCGAGATCGACGGCAAACTGAGCCGCACCGAGTACACCTTTACCGACGACGCCCAACTCATGGCGGTGATCGAACGCATCGTCACCCCGCTGGGACGCCGCATCGACGAGAAATCGCCGATGGTCGATGCGCGCCTCGCCGACGGAAGCCGTGTGAACGCCATCATCCCGCCGCTCGCGATCGACGGGCCCAGCATCACCATTCGGAAGTTCGCGCGGGAGCCGCTCGGCGTGCCCGACCTCATCCGCTTCGGGAGCCTCACGCCTGACCTCGCCGACCTCCTGCGCGCCTGTGTCCAAGCGCGGTTGAACATCGTGATCTCGGGGGGCACCGGCAGCGGCAAGACCACCCTGCTCAACGTGCTCTCGAGTTTCATCCCGGAAGACGACCGGATCGTCACCATCGAGGACGCCGCGGAGCTTCAACTGCGCCAGCCCCACATCGTGCGGCTGGAGTCGCGCCCCGCCAACATCGAAGGCGCGGGCGAGGTGAAGATCCGCGACCTGGTGAAAAACTCGCTGCGAATGCGGCCCGATCGCATCGTCGTGGGAGAGTGCCGCGGCGCCGAAGCCGTCGACATGCTCCAGGCCATGAACACGGGCCACGACGGCTCGCTGACCACCGTGCACGCCAACTCCCCGCGCGACGCGCTGGCGCGCCTCGAAACCTTGGTCATGTTCGCGGGCCTCGACCTGCCCTCGCGCGCCATCCGCGAGCAGATCATGAGCGCCATCAACATCATCGTGCAGGTGTCGCGCCTCAGCGACGGCAGCCGGCGCATCCTCTCGGTGTGCGAGGTGTCGGGCATGGAGGCCCAGACGATCACGCTTCAGGAGGTGTTTGCGTTCAAGCAGACCGGTGTCGACGCCAACCGCAAGGTGCTGGGCACGTTCGGCCCGACCGGTTTCATCCCCAAGTTCGTGTCGAAGCTCGGCGAGCTGGGCATCGACTTGCCTCGCAACATCTTCGCGGCACCCGATCGGGTGGCCGTTCCTCGCGGGCGGGCCTAGGTGATCGAGTGGCTGCCCCTATGGTGGGACACGCTCACGCTCGGGCGCCTGTTCGCGCTCGGCGTGGCGCTCCTCGCTTGGGCGGCCGTCGGTTGGTTCGCTGCCCCGCGCCTCTGGATTCTCCTCGACGACATCAGCCGCGGCTACGTGCGCTGGATGCGGTCGGAGTTCGACCGGATGTTCCTCGAAGTATCGGCAACCAGCTGTGTGCTCTCCATCGTGGCGAGCGTCGTGGTTTTTGCCGCCCTCGGCTTCTTCGTGACCAGCCAACTGCCGTGGGCGTTCGGCTACAACCTGATCCGGGCCCTCGTCGTCGGCATTCTCGTGGTCGGCCCCTTCGGGATGCCGACCGGCTACAACCTGCCCCGCGCGGTGGTGCAGTGGATGTGGCAGCGCCGCATCGATCAGTTCGAAGATCAGCTCCTCGACGCCCTGGCGTTCATGTCAAACGGCCTGAAGTCGGGCCTCTCGCTGCTGCAGAGCATGGACATGGTGCGGGAGGAGCTGCCCAACCCGATCAGTCAGGAATTCGCGCTCACGCTGAACCACCAGCGCCTCGGAATGCCGCTCGAAGACGCCCTTCTGGGTCTCGAGAAGCGGGTGGGCACCGAGGACGT
>CANKOI010000046.1 GCA_947484175.1 Deltaproteobacteria bacterium | reverse complement strand
GGGGGGGGAGGGGGCGAGAGGCGAGAGGCGAGAGGCGAGAGGCGAGAGGCGAGAGGCGAGAGGCGAGAGGCGAGAGGCGAGAGGCGACAGGACTCATCAGAAAAATCATTCTGTGCGGCGGTGGATTCGCCAGTGTTGAGATTCCTGTAGTGATAGGTTAGGATTCTCACATGATCGAAGTTTCCAGACTTCTCCGTGCCGAACTCCTGCTGGCTGCTGAGAATTTTCCAGCGCTGGTGCTCACGGGGCCTCGGCGTTCGGGGAAGACGTTCCTGTTGCGCCGCACCTTTCCGGATGCACACTGGTCGCTCCTCGAGGACCCCGACGTGCTGGCCCAAGCACGCGCAGACCCGCGCGGGTTTCTCGACGCGCTCCGCAGGCCCGCGATCCTCGACGAGATCCAAGAGGCTCCCGAGCTGCTGCGGTACGTGCGCGCCAGGATCGACCATGCGCCAGAAGAGATGGGTCAGTGGCTCATCACCGGCTCCCAGGAGTTTTCGTTGATGCGCGGGGTGACCGAGTCGATGGCGGGTCGCGCGGCCACCCTCCGGTTGATGCCGCTGTCCTGCGCGGAGCTGCCCCGGGTTTCGCCTTTCCTGGGTGGGTTTCCTGAGGTGCACCGCTCGCCGCGCGCCGCCGCCCGCTGGTTCTCGTCCTACATCGAGTCCTACATCGAGCGCGACGTGCGCAGCGTGGTCAACGTGGCCGATGTGGGCCTGTTTCGCCGGTTCCTGGCGGTGTTGGCCACACGAACGGGCACGGTGCTGAATCGCACGGAGATCGCCGCGCCGCTGGGAGTCTCCGTCAAGACGGTCTCCGCGTGGCTCGATGCGCTGGAGACCACCGGCATGCTGATCGTCTTGCAGCCGTGGTTCCACAACGCCGGGAAGCGGCTCCTCAAATCCCCACGGCTCTACTTCGGAGACGCTGGGCTCGCATGCCACCTGCTCGCCATCGACTCGCCTGAGGCCTTGGAGCGTTCCCCCTTTCTGGGCGCCGTGTTCGAAGGCTTCGTGGCTTCGGAGTTGCTGAAGCATAGGCTGAACGCGGGGAAGCGCCCGGCACTGTACTGGTTTCGGGACCAGCAAGGGCTGGAGGTGGACTTCGTCCTCGACGCCGGAGCAGGCTACGCGATCCTTGTCGAGGCGAAGGCGACGCACACTCCCATGCCGGGCGATGCCCGCCCGATCCAGCGCCTCCGCACCGCGCTCGGGGGCGCCGCCCAGGACTACATCGCACACCGGGTGTCCCCGTCGGCTCCGATGGAGGCCGCCTTGCTGCCGGGCGTCTCGGCCCTCTCCGTTGAGGGGCTGTTGGCGCGTCTCCGCGAGCGCGGCTGGTAGGCACGCGCAGCGCCCTCAGTACACCCCGGGAATGAATCTCCGAGTGCGGCGCAGATACGTCTCGTAGCGCTCGCGGAACACCCCGAGGAGCAAGCGTTCTTCGGCACGAGCTCGCAGGTCGCCGGTCAGGGCGTTGGTGGCGATGCCAAGGAGGGTGAGGGGCGTGGGCACGAGCAGGAAGGTGGCGATCGTGAGGAGCCCCATGCCGGTGTAGATCGGGTGGCGCACGCGCTCAAAGGGGCCTTCGGTGCAGAGCTGGTGATCGGCGGTCAACGCGGCACGCAGGCGCCAAGACCGAAAGACCATCATGACTCGGATGATCATCCACGTACTCAGGAGCACGATCGGTACTCCGAGGAGGCGAACGGCGAGCGGGAGCGGCCAGAGCTCGCCGCCCCCGACGGCCACGGCCAAACCCGTGTAGCTCACGCCGATGCCGAGGCCGTGGGCCCACACCATCGCGGTGGACCACGGATCGGCGTGCGCGGCGGGGCCCTTCTGCTGGCTGCCCTGCTGCTTGTCGATCTGGCCGCGCACCACGAAGGGCGCCCAGAAACACACGTTGAGCACCCACGCGAGACCGATCACGCCCGCGCCCCCTCGCGCACCCGTTCGTACTCGGCCACGGTGCCCACATCCACCCACTCCCCGCCGTGGACGAGCCCACGAACGCGCCCCTCCGCCACAAGCTGCCGATAGGCCGTGCGCACGATGCAGGCCTCGCCGACGGGCGGAACGAGGTCGAGCACGGCTCGGTCGAGCACGTGGATGCCGGTGAAGTGGAGCGAGGAATCGCTCTCGCCCACAACCCCGGCGATGCCCACCACGCGGCCCTCGCGGAGCGCCACGCCGGTGTGCCCCCCGTTGGACTGGGCGCGCAGGGCCATCACCGCGGGGGCGGGCTCGTTCCAGAGCGCAGTGAGGTCGACATCGCAGAGGATGTCGCCGTTCACCACGCAGAATCGTTCGGCGAGGAGATGGCGCGCGTTGCGCAGACCGCCGCCCGTACCGAGGATCGTCGGCGCCTCTACGATGGCGGTGACGCCCCGCTGCCGGCCCGCCCACGCCACGACCTGCTCCGGCAACCAGAACGCGTTCACCACCACCTCCTCGTGCCCGTGCGCACGCAGATGCGCCAGCGCGTGGTCGAGCATCGGCACGCCGCGCACAGGCAGCAGCGGCTTGGGGGTGGTGAGCGTGTAGGGGCGGAGGCGGGTGCCCAAGCCAGCGGCGAGGAGGAAGGCGGTGGCGGCCATCGCTCTCGCCTATCGCGGCGTGTTCCCTAGCCGGTCGGATATGCCGCCGGGGCGCGCAGTCAGCGCCCCATGAAGATGGCTACGACGCCGTAGTCGGTGGTGCTGCTGCTGTCGCCGCTCGGACAGCCCACCAGGACGTCTTGCAGGCTGTCGCCGTCTACGTCGCCGAGCGCGGAGGACCATCCGCAGTAGTCGTTGGTGGAGTCGCCGGTGAAGCGGGCGTCCCAGCCGCTCGCGGTCGCGAGGTTGTACGCGCCCGAGAGCGGCCCGTACACCAGCCAGGCGGCGCCGACGTTGTTGGTGCTGCCGTCGTCGTAATAGGCGGAGGACACGAGCGCGTCCACCGCACCGTCGCCGTCGACGTCGCCGAACGAGAAGGCCGAGCCGTTCCAGTTCTGGCCGAGCACGTAGCCGCTGCCGTAGAAGGTCACGTCCGCACCGGTGGTATCGCTGTCCACAGTGCCGCCGCTGGGGTCGAGGTCTTCAAAGACGTAGATGTAGCCGGCGCTCGGTGCGCCGACGGCGAAGTCGGCGAGACCGTCCCCGTCCACGTCGCCGGCCGGGGCCATGCCCTTCCCGAACGCATTGCTGGCCGCGCCGCCGAGCAGCTTCTGGTCGGCGCTGGTGAGGTTGCCGCCGTAGTAGTCGGCGAGGAAGAGGTAGGCGGCGCCAGCATTGGACGCCGCGTCGTCGTCGCCGGGCGCGCCGATCAGGATGTCGTCGAAGCCATCTCCGTCCACATCCTGGCCGGGCCCGCCGGCGAGCCCCTGACTCGCGTAGTCCGAAGCGGTCTCGCCATAGCTGGAGCCGATCGAGCTGGCCCCATCCTCGTCTTCGTAGTGGTAGATCACACCCTTGTAGCTGCTGTATTCGGTGTTCCCCATCAACATGTTGTAGCCGACCGCGCTGCTGTAGGACGCGCCGGCGCTTGAGATGTTGTCGATGAAGTAGCCGGAGTGGTGGAAGCCGCCGCCGTTGTAGCTGGAGCCCGAGGCGGACGCGCCCCCGTCTACGAACCACACAACGTCGCTTGCGGTGGCCGAGGAGTCGTAGAACACCGCGTACTCGTCGTTGCCGTCCTCGTCGATGTCGTTGACGGCCCAGACGCGAGCCCCGTACTCGATGCCGGTGGCGGTGGGCCCGTAGCTGTAGCCCCGCCGAATCGAGTCGATGCTGGCTTCGGCGCTGGTGGGCAGGCGCACGGAGTAGGCGATGCCGCGGTAGTCCGTGGTGGAGGTGAAGGGGTAGCGGGCGCCCGGCGAACCCACGACCCACTCGTCGTCGCCGTCGTCGTCCAGGTCCACGCCCGAGGCCACCGCCGCGCCGAACTCCGCGCCGCTCTCGTACCCGTACACGAGGTAGTCGGCTTCTTCGCCCGAGCCTTCCGCGGCGCTGGTGCCCGAGTACGGGCAGCCGTCGTCCGCGGTGCTGTCGCAGTCGTCGTCGACGCCGTTGCCGCACACCTCGGCTTCGGCTGGGCTGATGGCGCTGTCGCCGTCGTCGCAGTCGGTCGAATCGGCCACCCACCCGCCCGGCGCGTCGCACTGGCTCAGCGCCGTCGCCGCGTCGCCGTAGGCGTCGCCGTCCGCGTCGGCGTACCAGGGGCTCCACGTCGTGGAGTCGGTGCTGGTGTCGCTGTCGTCGGCGAGGCCGTCGCAGTCTTCGTCGGTGTCGTCGGCGTCGCACACCTCGGCGGCGCCCGGGTTTACGCCCGCGCGCAGGTCGTCGCAGTCGCCCGCCACCGCCGCGTAGCCGACGGTCGCATGGCAAGCGGGCTGGGTGAGGCCGCCGTTGGCGCCGTACCCGTCCGCGTCCGCGTCGCGCGTCCACGTGGACTGGGTGCTGACGTCGACCCCCACGTCTTCGTCATCGGCGGCACCGCTGCAGTCTTCGTCGACGTTGGCGGCGTCGCACACCTCGGCTTCGCCCGGGTTCCGGAGCGCGTCTCCGTCGTCACAGTCCTCGCACGCCGCCCACCCGTCGGCGTCCAAGTCGGCGAAGGCCACCGCCCCGTCGCAGTTGTAGTCCACCGGGTCGTCTCCGGCTGGTGGAGCACGGCGCGTTGGTCATCGCGGAGCGCGACGACAACCTGGAACCAGCCAGCGGCATTCATCCCGTTGTTGTATATCACAACAATGGCGAGGCCATGGCCCCGTGCCACCGGCGCGGGGCGCGCTCAATCGAAGATGTCGCCCAACGACTCCAGCCAGCCCTTCTTGCGTCGAGGGTGCCGGTGCTCGTCGTCGTCCCGGTACCGACCCGGCTCGGGAAGTCCGCGGGGGCGCTGGTCGTACGCCTCGAACTCTGCGGTCGTGCGTGCGATCAACTTCTCCAGCTCGCCGCGATCGAGCCAAACGCCACGGCAACTCCTACACGTGTCGACGGTGACACCCTCACGGTCGCGCTCGTCGAGCGCCACGGATTCACATCGAGGACATTTCATAGGACCCCATAGCTCGCTCCTTGCCGAAGGCGCCACCCACCATGACCAACCCTGCCTAAGACGGCCTGGGTGCCGCGCTACGACCGACCGACGAGGGGATTCAGCCCTCTCACCGGAGCCTTCATGCATCGTGTCCTCCCCCTGCCTCTCGCCCTCGTCGCGCTCTACGGCTGCAACTCGGCGCCCTCTGCGCCGGACGTGAGCATCGGCCCCGTGGGCGCGCGCACGGACGATGACCTCGTGGCGGTGGTCGAGGGGTCCGACGACCAGGAAGGCGACGAGGTCACCTTCGCCTACGCCTGGAAGCAGGACGGACTGCCGCGAAACGACCTCACGACCGACACCGTCCCTGCCTCAGAGACCGTGAAGGGCGAAGTGTGGGAAGTGTCCGTCACGCCGAACGACGGCGAGCTCGACGGCGAGCCCGGCACCGCGACCGCGACGGTACTCAACACCCCACCCGTGGTGACGGTGGCGTTCGCTCCCGAGGCGCCCGCCACGGACGACGACCTCGTCGCCGTGCCGGCGGCCCTCGACGCGGACGGCGACGCGGTGAGCGTGACGTACACCTGGACGGTCGACGGGACGCCCGCGGACTACACCTTCGACACCGTGCCCGCCGACGCCACGACGCACGGCGAGCGATGGGCCGTGACGGTGACCCCCGCCGACGACGAGGAGGCAGGCGAGCCGGTCGTGGCCGAGGTGGAGATCGCCAACAGCGCACCGGTGATGTTGGCGGTCACGATCACGCCCGAGGCGCCCTACGCCGACGAGGACGTGGTCGCGCTCGTCGAGGCCGCCGATGCGGACGGCGACACCGTCACCTACACCTGGTTCGTGGACGGCGACGAGGTACAGGCCGGCGCTAACGACACGCTCCCCGGCGGGAGCTTCGCCAAACACCAGCGCATCGGCGTGGAGGTCGTCCCGAACGACGGCGCGGTGGACGGGGCGGCGATGTCCTCGGCCGACGCGGTGGTGATCAATCGCCCGCCTGTCGCCGGGAGCGCCGCCATCAGCCCGAATCCCGCCTACGAAGCGAGCACGCTCAGCTGCACCGGCGCGGGCTTCACGGACATCGACGGCGACACGGAGAGTTGGACCTACGCTTGGGCCGTTGACGGGGCTGACACCGGGGTGGCGACCGCCACGCTCGACGGCTCCTGCTTCTCGAAGGGCAGCGCCGTGTCCTGCAGCGCCACCCCCTTCGACGGCGAGGATGCCGGCGTTGCGGTGGCCTCGGCCGCCCTCACCATCGCCAACACCCCGCCTGTCCTCGCGAGCGCCGACCTCTCGACGCTCGCCCCGACCGAGAACGACACGATCACGGTGACTCTCGGCGCGGCCACGGACGACGACGGCGACGCCGTCAGCTACGGCTACGACTGGTACGTGGATGGCGCGCTCGCGAGCACGTCGAGCACGCTGCCGGCCAACCGTTTCGCGAGGGGCGACAGCATCTACGTGGTCGTCACCCCGTAGGACGGCAGCGACTACGGTACGCCGATCACCAGTGCGGCGGCGACGGCGGCCAACACCGCGCCGAGCCTCTCGAGTGTCACCCTCACGCCGGGCAGCGTGTACACTGACGACACGCTGACCGCGCGCGTGTCCGCGACCGACCTCGACGGTGACACGATCTCGTACACCTACGACTGGTACGTGGACGGCTTCCCCCGGGGCAGCGTCTCGTCGGCGACGCTCGACGGAACGTCGTACTTCGACCGCGACCAGGGGGTGTATGTCGTGGTCACGCCGACCGATGGCGACGACGCAGGCGCCAGCGTCACGAGCGCGACGGTCACCGTGCTCAACAGCGCACCCAGCGCGCCGGGGGTCGAGATCACGCCGACCGAGCCCGAGGCGGGGGACGACCTCACCTGTTCCGTCACGACCGCGAGCACGGACGAGGACGGGGATGCGATCTCGTACAGCTTCGGTTGGGACGTGGACGGGACTGCGTACAGCGGGGCCGCGGACGCCGCGACGGAGAGCGTGGTGGACGGCGGGGATGTGGACGACGGGGAGACGTGGACTTGCGAGGTGGTAGCGGGGGATGGGGATGGAACATCCGCAACGTCGGCCGCGAGCGTCGCGGTCGGCAGTGGCTGCGGTGATGGCAGCGTGACACTCACGGCTTCGGGCATGGACTTCGTGACGGTGTGCGCGCAGACCTTCGACATGGGGTGCACGGCGGGCCAGTCGAGCTGCGCGAGCGACGAGTCGCCGGTGATGCCGGTGACACTGACCAACGACTACTACGTGTCGCAGACGGAGATCACGCAGGGGGAGTTTTTGGCGGTGATGGGGTACAATCCGTCGTCGTTCTCGGCGTGCGGGAGCACCTGCCCGGTGGAGTACGTGACGTGGCATCAGTCCGCGGCGTTCGCGAACGCGGTGTCCTCCGCCGCGGGCCTCTCTTCCTGCTACACCTGCTCGGGGAGCGGGACGTCGGTGAGCTGTAGCGTCGCGGGCGACCCGTACGTCTGCACCGGCTACCGGCTGCTGACGGAGGCGGAGTGGGAGGGCGCGGCGCGCTGCGGCGAGGACCTGCTCTACGCGGGGAGCACCTCGGTCGATGGGGTGGCTTGGTACGACGGCAACAGCAGCAGCACACCGCACGCGGTGGCTGGGAAGTCGGCGAACGCCTGCGGCTTGTACGACATGAGCGGGAGCGTGTTTGAGTGGACGCAGGACTGGTACGGCGCCGGCTACTACACCAGCACCGGGCGCACGGATCCGGAGGGGGAGACGTCGGGCTCCTACATGGCGTACCGCGGCGGGGGTTGGGCTCTCTCCGCGTACTTCAGCCGCGGGGCGAACCGCGATTGGAGTCCGTCGACCGACCGCCTGAACTACCTCGGCCTCCGCCTCGCGCGCACCGCCCCCTGACCTTTGATTCCTTGAACCCCTGGAAGCCCCGAAGCGCTGCCGCCACCGCCTCCCCCTCGTCTCGCCCCTTCCGCCAATCGGACGTCCCGCATGAGCCACGCGTGCTCGACTGGGACGGCGACGGACTCCAGGACCTCGTGTTCGACTTGGGATCCTGCTTCGCCTGGCGGAAGGGGGACGGGACCTTCCAGCTTGGAGGCCACACCTGCATCGGGCCGGTGGGTGCGCTGGCCGCCGTGGTGACCGACGCAGGCGGCGACGCGCTGCTCGTCGCGCAGTCCGACGGGTGGTGGCTACGGCGTGCGGACGCCCGGGGGCTCCTCGGCGCCGGCGTACAGGTGGCGTCGGCGGAACTCGCGGCCAGCCTCGATCGCGATTTTGCCGCGCCGGCCGACGTGGACGCGGATGGCCACCCTGAGATCTACGCGTGGACATCGACGGTCCCGCCCGCCCTCGTCCGCTTCGACGCCGTGGACGGCGCGTGGCGCGGCTGTCGGCTGTACGCCGGGCCGCGGGACCTCTACAGCATTCCTGCCGGGGACCTCGACGGCGACAAGAAGCTGGACCTGCTCGCGTGGCGCACCTGCTCGCAGTGCACGAGCAACCACATCGTGGCGCGCGGGAGGTAGGCCTGGCCTGCCGCCTATCGGTGCAAACGTTGCGGCGGGAGCGCGAGCCGCACCTCCGTGGCCGGTCCGACCCGCCGCACTTCGAACAACCCCTCCACGGATCCCACCCCCGCGCGGGAAAGGCGCGCGCGGATCTTGCCCCGCTCCCAGGCCAAGCGGTCAGGCGATCTCTCCGGGTTCCCACCGAGCGCACACCATGCCGAAAAGGCCCCCGTGAAGCCGAGCCACCCCTCCTCCGTTTGGGTCCGTGCGTCCATGTACACCCGCAGCACCCGCACCGCCTCGCCGCGTAGCACCACGTGGCGCTCGCCGACCGAAAGCCTCGCCTCGTCCTGGGAGAGTTCGAGCTCGCACGCCCGATGCGCGAGGTCGAGGTGGGGCGGCACCGTGCTCGGCAGGGGTCCTGGGAGGAGCGCGCGCAGCATGCGGTCGCCCGCGAGGAACGCCTCGCCGTCGCAGAGCGGTGTCCGCGGCGGATCCGTCCCGAGCGCGTAGACGTCCCCGTCCACGACCTCGACCCAGTCCTGGGCATCGTCCTGCTCGAGCCGCTCGCCGCTCCGCAGGTCCTGGAGCACCAGGCCCGGCCCCGACCGTGCGCTCGAGAGCGCCCAGCGCCCGCCACCCCCAACCGGTGCCGAGCCATCGCAGTTCGAGCCAGTAGAGGGGCAGGTCCGCGTAGGGAAGCACCGCGTCGGACGACCAGTGCCGCCCGAAGCGGATGGAGGTGCCGAGCGGGATCGGGCGCCTAAGGTTGGGGAAGTCGAGGAGGACCCGTGCCACGGGCCGGCTCCGTTGGGCCGAGCGGCGTCTATGCGAACCCGCGGCGCCGCCCATCCGAATTCCACGCCGTCGGGTCAGGGCAAGGCAGGGTAGCGATGCGGCCACCCCAGCGTACTCGGCTCTGGGCCGGATAAGCCGCCGCGATGAAGGACCTTGAGAGCCGCGTGCGCGCCGGCGAGCCCGATGCCATCCGGGAAACCATCGCTCGGCTCGACCGCGGCGAGCTGCGGGTGGCCGAGAAGATCGACGGCGCGTGGACCGTACACGCCTGGGTGAAGGAGGCCATCCTCGGCTTCTTCCGCATCTCGCAGATGGAAACCATCGAGGTGGGCCCCTTTGAGTTCCACGACAAGATTCCGCTGAAGAGGAATCTGGCCGCGGCCGGCGTGCGCGTGGTGCCTCCGGGAACCGTGCGGTACGGCGCCTTCGTGGAGCGCGGCGCCATCATCATGCCCGGCTACGTGAACATCGGCGCATGGGTGGGCGCGGGCTCGATGGTAGACACGTGGGCCACCGTCGGCAGCTGCGCGCAGATCGGCCGCGGCGTTCACCTGAGCGGCGGCGTGGGGATCGGCGGCGTGCTGGAGCCCGCGTCGGCGCGACCGGTCATCATCGAGGACGGCGCGTTCATCGGCAGCCGCTGCATCGTGGTGGAGGGCGTGATCGTGGAGGAGGAGGCGGTCTTGGGCGCGAACGTGGTGCTCACGGCGAGCACCCCCATCCTCGATGTGACCGGCCCGGAAGAGGTGCGGTATGTGGGACGGGTGCCGGCGCGGAGCGTCGTGGTGCCGGGCGTGCGCCCCAAGCGGTTCCCCGCCGGGGAGTATGGGATGCCCTGCGCGCTGATCATCGGCAAGCGGCAGGCGAGCACCGACCAGAAGGTGTCGCTGAACGCGGCCCTGCGCGACTTCGGCGTGTCCGTCTGATGTTCGCCGATGCGCTCACCTGCCGCACCCTGGAGCTCTGCCGGGTGGCGAGCGTCACGGGAAACGAAGCGGCCTGCGCCGACCTCGTGGAGGCGATCCTCCGCGCCACGCCGCTGCAGGTCCAGCGGATCGGGGAGACGGTGACGGCGCGCACGCCCGAGCGGCCCGGTCGGCCCCTCGTTCTTTTGGTGGGGCACACCGACACCGTGCCGCCGAAGGACGGAGACGGCCCCGTGCGCGTAGACGGCGACCGCATCTACGGCCTCGGCGCCAGCGACATGAAAGGCGGGCTCGCCGTGATGTTGGAGCTGGCGCGCGCGGCGGGCGACGGCGCCGCGCTCCCGTACAACCTCGGCTGGGTGTTCTATGACCGCGAGGAGGGCCCTTGGGCGTTGAGCGGGCTCGGCCCCGTGCTGGAGCAGGCGGCGTGGCTCCGCCAAGCCGCGCTCGCCTTCTGCCTTGAGCCCAGCGACAACGTGGTGCAAGTGGGGTGCCTCGGCACGCTTCACGCCAAGGTGACCTTCACCGGGCAGGCGGCGCATTCGGCCCGCCCCTGGCAGGGGCTCAACGCCATCCACGCCGCAGCACCTCTGCTGGCTGCGCTGGCCGCTCGCGAGCCGGTCGTCGTGGACTGCGCGGGGCATACGTTCCGCGAGGTGATCAGCGCCACGCTCGCTTCGGGCGGGGCCACGCGCAACGTGATCCCCGACCGCTTCGATTTGAACCTCAACTACCGGTTCGCCCCGGGGCGGTCCACGGAGAGCGCTGTCGCGGAGCTCGAACGATTCTGTCGGGAGGCCTGCCCGCACCCGAGCCCGAGTGTAGAGATCAACGAGGTGGCGCCGAGCGGCGCGGTAGTGCTCGACAACGTGCTCCTGCGGCGCTTCCTCGACCAGAACGGCAACGCCGTAGCCGCCAAACAGGCGTGGACCGACGTGGCGCGGCTCTCGCAGGCCGGCATCGACGCCGTGAACCTCGGCCCCGGTCTCGCTGCGCAAGCCCACCAGGCCGGCGAGTACGCCAGCGCCGCGCTCCTCGCCGAGAGCTACGCCCAGTTCGCGCGCTTCCTGGGCATGGGGTGACCCCCCCGTTGGCGCCCGCCCCGCTGCTTCGCTGGTTCGTGGTGGCCGCCGTCGGGATCTACGCCGTCGCCTTGGCCAAACCGCTGGCGATCGACGAGGAGAGTTACCGCTGGCTCGGGCGCATCTTGGATCCCGCCCAGCCCTACGCTTGGTTCCGCGCGTGGCAGGGCGGCACCGGCACCATCTACGCGCACCCGCCGCTCTACTTGTGGTGGATGTGGCTGTGGTCGGGCGTGGAGTCTCTGCCGCTGGCGCGGCTCTCCGGCTTGCCGTGGGTGCTGCTCTGGGCGGGCGCGAGTGCCGTGTGGATGCGGCGCACCGCGAACCACCCCGAGGTGGCCGCCGCGGCCTGGCTGGGGTCGAGCACGGTGTGGCTGGGACTTCAGGACAGCCTGATGATCGACCTCCCGTGGGTGGCCCTCACCACCGCGGCGCTCGCCGGCTACCGCGAAGGCCTTGCGCGAAAGGATGCCCGGTGGTTCTTGGCGGCCGGCCTCACGCTGGGCGCGGCTGTCGAGACCAAATACCCCGCCGCTCTGGTGGTGCCGGTTCTCCTCCTGCACGGCCTGCGCTGGGGCTTTCCCGCCGCCTTCTGGGTGCCTGCGGCGCTCGTGGTGGCGGGGGTGGAGGGCCGCCTGTTTGTGACCCTCGGGGAGTGGCACCCGCTGGTGGTGTGGGAGCATCGCAGCGAGGTGGCCCACGGCCCCTTCGACGGCCGCGCGCTCGGCGTTTTGGCGCGGGCCGCGCTCCTGCCCTGCGCGCTCGGACTGTTCTACACTCGACCGGTGCACGGGGCGCTGGGGGCCGCCGTGGCGGTGGCGGCGGTGGCCTGGGCACGCCCGCCGGGGCTCGAGGGCGAGGAGGTGGCGCTGCTCTTGGGGTGCGCCGCGCTGGGAGGTGCGCTCCTCTCCCGCGCCGCCGGGAGCGTGTTTTCGGGCCAGAGCCGGCGCCGCAAGGGGGATCGTGACGACGCGTTGCTGCTCGGCGGCACCGTGCTCGCCACGGCCATCGGCGTGGCCCTGTTCCACAACTACGCCTCGGCTCGGTACCTCCTGCCCGCGGCCACCCCGGCGGCGATCGCGCTGGCCCGATCGGCGGAAGACGTGGTCCACGGCAAACGAGTTCAGCTTGTCGCGAGCGCGCTCGGGGGGCTCTTGGCGGTGGGGCTGGCGGTGGCCGACTGGCAGTTCTGCGCGGCCAGCCGGGATGCCGCCCGGGGCGCCCTCGCGGCTGCGGAAGCCGAGGGAGGCGGGCCCGGCCTGTTCGCGGCAGAGTGGAGCGCGCGTGCGGAGCTGGAGGAAGCCCGCTGGCAGAGAGTGGTGGACACCGAGGGCGTGGAGCCCGGAACCCGCGTCATCGTACTCACGAACTCCGGAGGCGAGGTGCCCGATTCGTGGACACCCCTGGCCTCGGCCCGCGGGGAAGGCCGTTTTCCCCTCCGTGTGGTGGATGTCCAAGGCCACATCGGGCTCTACGCGGAAACCCTCGGCGCGCTTCCCTTCGGCGTGAGCGGCCGGCCCCTCGACGTAGCGGTGCTGTACGAGGTCACGCGATGACCGACGTTGGCACCGAACGCAGCTGGGAGCGCGCCGAGAAGCGCCTCGACCACTACCTGCGCGACTCACCCCGCGGCACCCGTGCCTTGTGCCTGCTCCTCGTCTCCACCTATGCCTTCTCCTGCCTGCTCGATTCGATGCGGGGTCAGGCGCTGTGGCGAGTACTCGGCTGGAACCGCTCCGCCGCGCTGATGGAGAAGCTGGGGGCGCGCACCGCCGACCTCGGCCAAGTCGGCGACTGGGACCGGCTCCTCACCTACAGCGTGCTGCACTGGAACGTGGGGCACCTGTTGATGAACGTGGCGGCCGTGTGGGCGGTCGGGGAAGTGCTGGAGGCGGTCTACGGCCCCTCGCGCGTGTGGCTCCTGTTCTTCGTTACGGCGCTCCTCGGCGGCGTGGGCAGCTGGCTCGGCGGGAGCGAGCTGACCGTGGGGGCAAGCGGCGGCGCCTTCGGGCTCCTCGGGGCGATGGTCGCCTTCGGGTGGCGGTGGGGGGGCAAACTCCATCCCCACACGCGGCGCTGGTTCGGGCCGCTCCTATGGCCCTGGGTGGTAGGCAACCTCGCGCTGGGGCTGGTGTTCCCGTTCATCGACAACGCCGCGCACGTGGGCGGACTCCTCGGGGGGCTGGCGCTCGGTTCGCTCTTCGGGAACCGAATCACCGACAACAGCGAGAATTCCGACCTTGTGCGCTGGCTCACGCGCGGTGGCGCTGCCCTGCTCACCCTGCTCGCCCTTTCCAGACTGGTGCGGTAGAGGCGGCCCACCCCGGAACGCTCCCATGCCTTCGCCCTTCGGCCTCCGCCGCCGCCTCAAGGCCCTCTTCGGAATGGACGCCGCACCCACTTCCGTGCCCGACATCCCGATGGTGACGCTCACGGTGCTCGGCCCGAACGCCACGGAAGAGACGGTGCATGCCTTCATCGGCTCCACGCTGGTGGGCGCGGGTTCGAAGATGAAACGCCCGATCGCCACGGGCTGCTCCGAGAGCAACTGCGGCACCTGCCGCGTGGAGGTGCTCGAAGGCGCCGACGGGCTCTCCGAGCAGACGGCGAAAGAACGCGCCACGCTCAAGGAGAACAACTTCTCCACCGAGTTCCGCCTGGCATGCCGGGCGGAGCTCGTGAAGGGAACGGTGAAGGTGCGGGCCTTCGAAGTGATGTAGGCCCGCGCCCGCTCCGCTCTACTTGCCCGCGAGGGTGTAGCTGATGATGAAGGCCAACAGCACGAGCGACTCGATGAGCGCCAGGCCGATGATCATCGGGGTGAGCAGGCTGCCAGCGGCCTGGGGGTTGCGCGCCATGCCCTCAACGGCGGAGCCCGCCGTGCGGCCCTGACCGATGCCGCCGCCGAGAACGGCGAGGCCGATGGCGAGGCCGGCGCCCACGGGGCCCCAGCTTGCTGCCGCGCCGCCGTCTTCCGCGAGGGCAACGCCGGTGGAGAGGGCAAAGAGCGCGGCCACGCGCAGGGAGGTGGAGAGAAGGGACTTCATGCGTGCTCCGGAGGATGAGAATCTTTGTGGTCGTGGTCGTCGTGACCGTGGGACATGTCCGCTGTGGACAGCCCCACGTACACAGTGGAGAGAATGCTGTAGACGAAGCCTTGGAGCACGCAAACGAAGGCGCCCAGGCCGTAGAAGGGGAGGGGCGCCAGCACACGGCCCACGGTGCCCACGAAGTCGCCCGCAACGTCGCGCACCGCGCCGGTCACGAGGTGGTCGGCCACCATGTTCGCGCTGAGCCGGATGGTGAGCGAGGCGGGCCGCAAACACAGGCCGAAGAGCTCGATGGGGAAGATCAGGATCGCGAGCCAGATCACCGGGCCCGCGAGGTGCTTCACGTAGGCAAAACCGTTGCGGCTGAGGCCCGCGTAGTTGAACATCAGGAACACCGACAAGGACATCGCGAGGTTGCTCGAGAAGTTCTCGGTGACCGGAAGGTTGCCGGGAATGAGGCCGAGGAGGTTGGCCGTGACGATGTACAAGAACAGCGCCGCCACCATCGGGAAGAACTTCGGCGCTTCTTTCGCGCCGAGTACGCCTTCCACGACGGCGTAGTACTGCTCGACGAACACTTCGAGCAAGTTGCGCGGAGTGACCCCCGAATCGGGGATGTACTTGGCGCTGCCTTCCCGGGCCATCGCCTTGTTCAGGCCCATGCGAGCGAGCCCGGCGAGCGTCAGTACGGCGAAGCAGCTCACCCACCCGGCGGGGATGACCCACGCGTCCAGCTCGTGGTGGAGGCCGAGGGACCGGCCCACGGAGCCATCGCCGATGCCGGGGATGAAGTGGTACCAGTTGAAGCCGCTGATCATCGGGACGATCGTGCGGGAGACAACACTGCCCAGCAGCTCGGTGATCATCCGACCCTCGAAAGTGTGGAGTGCGAAAAGAGCGGACGGCCCAGCGCCGCCACCATCGGCAGGGCGAAGCCGACCAACGCAGGCAGGCCGGGAAGGAACCGGTCGAGCGCCGCTACCAGCCCGATGGCGGCGAACAGCTTCAGCGGGATGAACGCCCGCAGCGGGGAGCCCGCGACCACGCTCTGCGCCGCGATGGCCCAGAGCGCGAAGTTGAACCAGCCCGCAGCGGCCCCCACAGCGACGCCCAACGCCGTGCTGCCGCCCCACGCCAGCGCGGCGACGGGCGCGAACACGGCGACCAGCGCGGCGTCACGGACTAGGAGGTTCGGAGCGATCATCGGGAGGGGGGGGAGCATCGGGGTTGGAAGAGCGGGCGGCCCTCGACAGGTGCACGGCGCCGGAGACGAGGCCGGCGAACGCGAGGCCTGCGGTGAGCAGGGGCTCGGTGTTCAGCCGCCGGTCGAGCCATGCGCCCACGAGCACCCCGGCCAGGATGCTGCCCGTCAGGGCGGTCGCTAGGCCCATCGCGGGCGCCAGTCGCCGCCAGATGTTCGGATCGATCATCGGGAGGCCGGTCGGGGGGAGGAAAAGAGCGCCTCCATGGGAGGTCCAAGGAGCCGCGCGGCGTTAATTCTCTCGGGCCCCGGTGTCAACGGGCGGCGGGGGCATCATGGGCAGGCCTCCCACATGCCCACCGGCTCCTTCTGGGCTTCGGCCACGTCGCTCTCGATCTCGGAGGCGTACGTGACGTTGGGCTCGATGGTGAGGGGCACGGCGTAGCCCTGCCGAGCGAGCACCCGGTTGAAGAATCCCGCTTCGCCATCGTCGCGGATCAGGTAGGCCAGCGTGCGGTCGTAGGGGTCGATGCAGTCGCTGTCGAAGGTGAGCCAGGCAAGACGGCCCAGGAGTTCTTCGCTGGTGAAGGCCATCGCTTCGGCGCCGAAACACTCGGCTGGGTCTTCGTGGGCGATCTCAGGGGTGTCGATGCCGATGAGGCGCACCTTGCGGCCCGCGCTCCCGTCGTCGGGGTGCACGTACAGCGTGTCGCCGTCGGTGACGTAAGCCACGCGCACCAGCATCGGGCCGAGACAGGGGTACTCCCCTTCCCAGAGGTTGGTGAGGGCGCGCACCCGCTCGTCGTCCGCAGCGAGCTCGCTGGTCGAGTCGCCTGTCTCTTCGCCTGCGCCGGACTCGTCAGAGGCCGTGTCGGACGCCGCCGCGCCAAACCACGTGGAGCACCCGACCACGAACAGGAACGTCATCCGGAAGCCGCGCGCTCGAGCGCCAGCTCGGCCGCCGCGTCGTTCTCCGCGCGGCGCCAGCAGCGGGCCGCTGCCCGCTCATCCGCGGCCGAGCCCAGCTCGGCCGCCGCATGCTCAAACGCCTCCGCGCATGCGCGTGGGTCGCCCAGCGGGCCTTCGTACAGCGCCCCCAGCTCCTCGAGCAGGGCGATGCGATCGGTCTGCGCGGGCTCGAGGTCTACCGCCCGTTCGAGCGCCCGCACCGCGCCCCGAGGGTCGCCCTCCGCCCTGCGAAGGTAGGCCGAGCGCGCCCACGCCTCCGCCCGCAGCTCCGGGGTGTGCCACCCGACGCCCGCGCGCTCGTACGCCGCGATCGCGCCGCGGGTATCCCCCGCTGCGAGGCGCCCCGTGGCTTCGTCCAGCGCCAGCGGCGACCACGGCCCCATCAGCGCGAGACTGCCCACGCCGAGCGCCCCGCCGAGCGGAGCGAAGGCGAGGGTCAGGAGCTCCTGAAGGCGCACTGAGCGCGGCTAACCGAGATCAAATCGCGGTGTAAATGAACGGAGCCACGTAGGGGAAGCTCGCCACGAAGAGGAGGCCCGCGCCCATCACCAAGAGAAAGAGCACCAAGGGCAGCATCCACCAGCGTGATCCGTGGGCCAGCATCGACAACAGCGCCCCCGCCGTGCCGAGGCGCAACAGCCACGCTCGAGGCGGGGGTGGTTGATTCATCGCATCCTCTCCACACGGAACCCGTTGAGGTAGAGCGTATCGAGGTCGGAGCGCGCGAAGGCGGCGAGGGCGTCTACCGGCGTCGAGACGAGCGGCTCGCCCTTCAGGTTGAACGAGGTGTTGAGCAACACCGGCACGCCGGTTGCCTCCTCGAACGCGCCCAGCAGCCGATCGAACCGCGGGCTGGTGTCGGCGTCCACCACCTGCACCCGCGCCGTCCCGTCGACATGGGTAACGGCGGCGAGCCCCGCCTGGGCCTCGGGCAGCACCGGGTGGGTGCTGAGCATGAACCGGCTCGTCGAGGCCGCGGCGGCGGGGATGTCGAAGTAGCGCGGGGCGGCGCCGGCGCGCACAGAGGGGGCGAAGGGGCGGAAGGGCTCACGGAACTTCACGCTGCGGTTCACCCGCTCGGCCACTTCAGCGCTGCGCGGGTCGGCGAGGATCGAGCGCTGGCCGAGGGCGCGGGGGCCCCACTCCTCCCGCCCGTCCACCCACGCCACCACCTTGCCTTCGGCAAGGTCGCGGCCCGCACGCTCGGGGGCGTCGTCGCCCAGATCGTCGAAGCGGGCGCCGAGGTCGGCGAGGAGCTCGGCCGTTCGGTCGCGGGCCACCTCCCGGCCGAGCGCGCACGACCGGAGCGCGGGCCCGCGCGGGTTGCCGAGCACGCCGTGCCACGCCCACATCGCCGCCCCCATCGCGCCCCCCGCATCGCCTGCCGCGGGCTGCACCCACAGGTGGGCGTGCGGCCCCTCCGCGGCGATGCGTCCGTTGCACACGGCGTTGAGCGCCACCCCGCCAGCGAGGCACAGCGCCGGGGCGGGCACAGCGGCGTGGGCGTGCCGCACCAGATGCAGCAGCGCTTCTTCGGTGGCGGCCTGCGCGCTCGCGGCCACGTCGGCGTGGTGCTGGGCGAGCGGATCGAGGCGCGGGGTGAAGGGCGTGCCCGGAAAGCGGGGGGGGCCCAGGAGCCGAGCGAGCCGGGCGGTGGCGGGCTCGGTGGGGTGCCAGTGCCAGCTGAACGTGTCGAGGTCCACCGAGTAGCCGCCCTCGCTGTCGAGGCGCAGCAGCCGGGACATCTCCTCCCGGAAACGCGGCTGGCCGTAGGCGGCCATGCCCATCACCTTGTACTCCCCTTCGTTTACGGCAAAGCCGAGGTGCGCGGTGATCGCGCTGTAGAACAGGCCGATCGAGTGCGGCCAGCGCACTTCCGACACGGGCTCGATCGCGGAGCCGCTGCCTCGCCAGAGCGACGTGGTGGCCCACTCGCCCACGCCGTCCACACAGAGGATGGCGGCCTCGTCGTGAGGCGAGCAGTAAAATGCGCTCGCCGCATGCGAAAGGTGGTGCTCGCAGAACATCATGCGCTCCGGCGACACCCCGAAGGCGGAGGTGAGGTTGGCCCGGAGCCAAAGCCGGTCGCCGAGCCAGTGGTGCATCTGGCGCGGAAAGCTGCGCCAGGAGCGAGGGAACGTGGCCACTGCCGTGCTCACGATGCGCTCAAACTTCCGGAGCGGTTTTTCGTAGAACACCAGCCAGTCCACCCGGCTCACGGGGATGCCGGCGGTTTCGAGGCAGTACTGCGCGGCGCGAACGGGCAGGGCTGCGTCGTGTTTCAGGCGGGAGAAGCGCTCCTCCTGGGCGGCGGCCACGATCTTGCCGTCTTCGAGGAGTACCGCCGCCGCGTCGTGGTACAGACCGCTGATGCCGAGCACGTAGGAGGGCACCTCAGCCCTCGGTACGTGCGGCGGCCAGCGAGCTGCCGCCGCGCTCCGGGCGCTGCCAGCCGCCGGGCTCCAGTCGCCCGAGGAGCCGGAAGGGCCCCACCCCCACGACGTAGGCGAGTCCCAGCCAGAACCCCCCCATGAGGGCGCCGAAGTCGCTCGAGAAGCGCAGCCACGCCTGCCCCACCCGTCGCCACCGGTGCAGCGCCATGCTGCGGCGCATCGGCCGCCCCGCGGCAGCGGCCCGCTCCACCTCCGTGCGCGCGTACGACACGTGGAAGTGTTCGTCCTTCAGGATGCGGTGCAGCGTTGCCGCCGTTTCCGGGTCGGGCAGGCGCCGTGCGAGCAGCACCTCGAACTGTTCGACTGCGTCGGCCTCCGCGACGTAGACGAACGACAAAAACTCCTCCTCGCCGAGCCGCTCAAACAGGGTCGTCCCGGCCACCACTCCGGCCTCCACGAGCTGCCCACTGTCCTCGATCGCGGCCTCCGCACGGCCGATCGCCCCGAGGGACCGCACCCGCCCGGCGAAAAGCGCTGCGTGGCGCGCTTCGTCGAGCGCGTGGCGAAAGTACAGCTTCCGCAGGCCACGCCGCTCCGTGAGCTCCACCGCCGAGAGCATGTCCAGCATGCTGCCCCGCTCAGCCAGCGCGAACGCCGCGAGCAGGCGCTGCGGGCGGCCTGGAATCCGCCACGCCACCTCACTCACGACCGTGAGCCACGCCCGCCGGAAGAGCCCCATCTACGGGCTCCGATCGTCGTGGACGCGCACCTTTCGGCGCCACGTTTGCCAATGGGGGCCCACGCCCTCGAAGCGGTCGTCGTCATCGGACAGACCGACCAAGGCGCGCAACCGCGGGCGCCCCCCCGCCCGATCGTAGTGGTACTGGACTTCATCGGCGTCGTAGCGGTGGTGCGGGGCCACGACACAGGCGGAGCGAGCGGCGCAGGAGGACGCGCAGGTCGGAGCGGCAGCGTGGAAGGCAGCGCAGGGGTCGACGTTCCAGTGGCCGCCCGGGAAGGCGTTTCCCGGGCAGGCGTCGATGCAGGGGGCGGGGCAACCGTCGCAGGGATCGCCCTCCACGGGGTCGGTGACGGGCAGCGGAACGGGGAGGAAACAGGCCGCCCGGAGGCCCAGCCACACCCCGAACTCGGGGTGCAAGAGCAGCCCCAAACGCGAGCGGCGTCCGAGCCCCGCGAGCTGGGCGAGGGCGCGAAAATCGAGGTGGACGTCGGCCGTGGCCGAGGCGAAGAACCAACGGCGGGGGGTGGCGCCGAGGAGGGCATCGGCCGCGCGCACGCGCCGCTCCACGAAGGCGTCGAGGGGGTGCGCCTCTTCCGCGAGGTGCTCCGGGTGCGCCCGCAGGTCGGCGAGGAAGTGGTTCCACATGTCTTGGCCCCCGCTGCCCACCACGAGGATCGACACCGCGCCCGGCGAGAGCGCTGCGCTCTGCCTCTCTGGGGCGACCGCCCGATCCCAAGCCGCCGCACTCGCCACACCGAACGCGTTGAGGCCGCTCGCGCGCAGAGCTTCGCGGAGGGGGGCGTCCAGCATGGTGCGAGCGTAGCCGGTTAGTCCGCGCCCGTGCAGGCCCCGATCTTCATCGTCGGCACCGAACGGTCGGGGTCGAATCTGCTGCGGCTCATCCTCGACGCTCACCCAGCGATCGTCGCGCCGCACCCGCCGCATCTGGTGCGGTACTTCCTGCCGCTTCAGGCCCTCTACGGCGACCTCCAGGACGATCGCCGCTTCAACGCCCTCGTCGACGACGCCCTCGCGCTCGTTCACGCCCACATCCATCCGTGGCCGTGGGTGCCCAGCTCGTCCGAAGTTCGTGAGCGTGCGCCGGAGCGCAGCGTGCTCGGGGTGTACGTGGCCCTGCACGACGCGCTCCTCGCCCACTCCGGCAAGCAGCGCTGGGCCTGCAAGAGCACCTTCATGGTGGAGCACATCACCGCGCTGCGCACCCTCTGCCCGGGCGCCCGGTTCTTGTGGCTCCACCGGGACGCCCGCGACGTAGCCGCCTCCTCGAAGAACTCGGTGTTCTCCGCCTTCACGCCGGCGCTCACGGCGCGGCTGTGGGCGCACCAGCAGGAACAGGCGCTCGCGGCCGAGGGCGAGCACATGCTGCGGGTTCCCTACGAGGCGCTGGTCGCCGACCCGGAGGCCAGCGTCCGCCGCATCTGTACGTTCCTCGACGAGCCCTTCCACGAAGAAATGTTGCGCTGGTTCGAGAACGTAGAGGCGTCGCGCTCCGCGGCACTCTCGGAGTCCTGGGCGAACACCGCCGCGCCCATGCAAATGAGCCGGCTCCAGCGCTACCGCAAGGACCTCGACGACACCGAGATCGCCGACGTCGAGGAGCTGGCCGCTCCGATGCTCACCGCGCTCGGCTACGCGCTCGATCGGCCTCCTCGCCCGGCCCCCGGCCCCCTCGCCTCGCGCCTCCGCGAGCTGGCGTGGTCGCTCCGCGACGACCTCCTGTGGATGCGGGTGGAGCTGCGCTCCGCTCGAAAGGACCGCAACGTTGCGCGGCGCCGGGCCCGCTACGGCTTGATGTGGCGCATCCGGATGAGGCTGGTGCTCCTTGGGCGTTGACCCCGTAGAGGTGCGGGAACGCGTGGCCGCGCTCCGCGCCGGCCTGCCTGCGCCCGACGTCTGCGCGCACGTTCGCAACGTCGTGATCGTGGCGTCGAGCTCGCGGGGGGGCAGTTCCATCCTCGCCGAAGTCCTGCGCCGCGTGCCCGGTCTCGTTCACCTCCGCGCCGAGATGAACCCGCAGCTTCGCCTGTTCGGGTGCGCCGGCGAGGAGAGCGACGCCGTTTCACCCAACCACCCCATCCCGCCGGGGCTGTCGCAAGCCCTCGGCGCCGACTGCGGCCGCCCCACCGACGCGCTCCCCGACTCGGCCGTTCCTGCCTTCGCCGCCGAGATCGCCGCCCGCCTCGTGGTGCAGTGGCCCACGTTTCACGTGGAACACGCGCCGGTGCTCGCCGACGTACGCGCCACGCTCGCCAGCCTCCGCGCAGCAGGGTGGCCCGCCGACCGCTTCGTGGACGCCCCCTCCTTCTACGCCCTCCTGTTCCGCCGCTTCTGCGCCCGCTGGCCCTCCTTTCACCCCGCGGCCTACGATCTCGATCGCCTGCGGGTGGCGGGCCTCGGTCCAGCCGGCCCCTTCCTGCCGCTGTGTCCGGTGGAGGAGCCGCCCTTCGTGCTGCCGCTCCCTTGGCTTCATGCCACTGAACCCGAGCTCGCACGTCTCCCGTTGGTGATCAAGACGCCCGGCAATGTCTACCGTCTCCCGTGGTTGGCGCGCCTCTTTCCCCACGCCCGCCTCCGGGTGCTCCACCTCACCCGCAACCCGGCGGCCAGCATCAACGGGCTGGTCGACGGCTGGACGTACCCCGGATTTCACAGTCACGACGCCGGTGGACTGTCGATCGCCGGCTACTCGGCCGAAGTGGCCGGCGGCGACCGTTGGTGGAAGTTCGACCGCCCGCCGGGTTGGGAAACGATGCGCCGTGCTCGGCTGGAGCAGGTGTGTGCCTTTCAGTGGGCGAGCGCCCACCGCGCCATCCTCGCTCATGCACCGGCGGATCGGCACGTCCTGCGGTTCGAGGATGTGGTGGGGGCGCCCGAAAGGCAGGCAGCGGCGATGCGCGCCCTTTCGGCCTGGCTCGGCCTCGCGGACCCCGACGAGCTTGTCGGGGTGCTCCGCAGCGGACTCCCGCTGGTGATGGCCACCGAACAGCCCCGCCATCGCCGCTGGTTCACCCGCATCGACACCCTCGAGCCCCTCTGCGCCGAGCCGTTGGTGTCCGAGACCCGCGCGGCCTTGGGCTACCCCGACAACCCTGCAGAGTGGGAGTAGGCGCACCGATGCGCGTTCGCCCGGCAACGTGGGGTCGAATTTCCCAGCCGCGCATCGGGTTGCTGATCGCGGTGTGCATGCTTGCGTGCAAGGCCGAGCCGCCCGCGACGCAGCCCGACGCCGCCACCACGCCCCCGCCGCAGAGCACAATCCCCGGCGGGACAAGCGCCGAGAAGCCACCGCACGACACCGAGCGCCTTTGCCAGCTGGTTCTGGAGTGGAGCATCCCGCCCGCCTACGACGTACGGGTGCCCGCCACCTTCGAAGTGCGCGACGCCGACGGGAACGAGCAGTACTCCGGGGACGCCGAGGTGTGGGTGCGCGGGCGCTCCTCCGCGCAGGTGGCGAAGCCCGGCTACGGAGTGGAGCTGCCCGAGCCGGCGAACCTGCTCGGTATGGGGGCCGAACGCGATTGGGTGGTGGACGGCCTGTACTACGACCGCCTGCTCGTGCGCGACAAGCTTGGCTACGACCTGCTCCGCGGGTTGGGCGAAGCCGCGGCGGAGTCGTCGCTCTGTGAGCTCACCCTCAACGGCTACCCCTTCGGTGTGCACGCGCTGGTGGAGCGCATCGAGCGCGACGACGACCGCGTGGACATCGAGGATGGCGCCGTATCCGGCGATGCCTTCGTCGTTACTCAGACCGACCACGAGTGTTTCTTCACCAACACCGTCACCTACGGATGTTGGAAACTGGTATCGCCCGACCAAGAGGCGCTCGGCGACGTGGAGGAAACGGCCTTGTGGGAGGCGTTCGCCGCGTGGGAGCGGGGGGCGTCCGCGGGCGCTCCCGTGTCGGAGTTCGTGGACGTTGACAGCGCCGTAAACGCCGTGCTCATCGAGGAGTTCTTCAAGAACGAGGATGCGTTCTACACCAGCATGCACGCATGGAAGGACACGGGCGGCACCGTGCACTTCTTGCCGTGGGACCTCGACATGACCTTCGGCCAGTTTCCCTACTACGGAAACGGCGACTACGCGCGCCACGACGTGTGGATCGGCTATCGACCCCAACTGTGGGCGTGGATGGCGGACGACCCCGAGTTCTCCGCGCTGCTCGCCGCCCGTTGGCGGGAGCTGCGGCTCGGCCCGCTCGCCGACGATGCGTGGCCCGCCCGCATCACCGAACTGCAAGACATTCTGGGCCCCGCCATCGAGCGGAACGACGACCTCTGGCCCATCGAGAGCATCAACTACGGCACCTACTTCTACGAAGTAGACAGCTACGCCGACGAAGACGCGCACGTGCGCGCCTGGATCACCGACCGCCTGCTATGGATGGACGCCCACATCGACGACTGGTGAGGCCGGGGCGACCGGGGCGGCTGGAGCGGTGAGCTCCATCGCCAGGTAAGAAACCACCGCGAGCGCGAGACCGCCGTGGATCACCCCCGGCACCGTCTCCAGAATCTTCGACAACCCTTCGCCCTTCTTGCCGAAGATCACGTTGGCCTCGAACACGAGCGCCAGCACGGTCACCACGGTGAGGCCGATCATGCCGCCTTCGGCGTTGAGGTCGAGGTGTCTGGCGGCGCCCATGAAGAAGAGCATGGGGATCGAGAACAGCGTGTTGGTGCGCGAGGCCAGAAAGCCGCGAGCCGCGGACGGCGCCGCGTTGGGGTCGGCCGCGCCACCGCCGGCCACGGACTCCGCGCTGGCGAGCACGATCTGCATCTTCGGCCAGATGATCAACCAAACGTTGAGGAACATCAGCGTGCCGAAGGTCATGCCGGCCGAGATCTTCACGCCCCAGCTCCCCATCGCGGGAATACCCGCCGCCATGTTGGCGCCGAACATGGCCAAGCCCGAGAGGAAGGTGAGCATGGCGCCCCAGCGGAACCACCAGAGGGCGCGCCCGACGAGCTTGCGGAACTCCCCTGTGCCCACCGTCGTTTTCGTTTCGCCAAAGTACGGCACCTGCACGAAGTTGAAGTAGTAGAGCAGGCCGATCCACGTGATGCCGGCGAGGAGGTGCACCCAGCGGAGGAGGAACTGCAGGCCCTCCATCGTGAACAGCGACATGGGAAATCCGGGAAGTGGATTTGGCTATCCCGTCGGCGCGGGTGGCGCCCCGGCTGTGCGCCGGGTTGGCGGGCGAGGCCCCGGTTAGGCTACCGCCATGCCAACATTGTTCCTCGCTGCGTGGACTCTGGCCTGTTCTGCTGATGCGCCCGCCCTGCCGCCGGAAGCCGAGCGAGGTCGGGTGGTCTACGCCGCCAACTGCACCTCCTGCCACAACGCCGACCCCGCAAAGCCTGGGAGCCTCGGGCCCGAGGTGAAGGGGGCCTCGCGGGAGCTGTTGGAGGCGCGGGTGGTGCGCGCGGAGTACCCCGTCGGCTACGCGGCCAAGCGCCCCTCCACCATGATGCAGCCGCTGCCGAAGCTCGCGGGGGAGATCGACGCGCTCGCGGCGTACCTGCGCTGAGGGCGGAGAGGGCCCCTCGCTTTCGTGATAGCCCGGCTGCCGATGAAGTCGGACGTCCACATCGTCGTGCCCGAGGGCTGGTTGAGCCGGGGGGAGGCGTACGTTCGGGGCGACGGGCAGCAGTTGGCGATCTTCGGCGGCATTCCCGGCGAGCCCGTGAAGGCGCGCATCTTCGGGAGGCAGGGCGCGCAGGTGCGGGCGCGGGCGATTGGTCCGGCCGACAGGCCGCACCCCGATCGGGTTGTGCCCACCTGCGACAAGTGGGGGCCCTGCGGCGGGTGCCCGTGGATGCACCTCACCGTCCGCGGCCAGTACGAAGCACACGAACTGCTGTGGAACCAGGCGTTCGACGACGTGGGCATCCAGGCGAAGGCCGGCCCGCTGCACCGCGTGGAAGGGCTGCTCAGCGAGGTGCGCGTACAGTGGGGCGAGAGTGATCGAGGCCTGCCGCGAGTCGGCGTCGGCGGGCGCGAGGGCACCGGCCTCGTAGCCATCCCCACCTGCGAGAAGCTTTCGCCGCTCCTCCACAGCTTCATGGGGGCGGCAGCGGCCTCGTTGCGGTCGAACAGCGTGCCCACGCAGGGGGCCGTGCTCGGGCTGCGAGCGCGGCAAATCGGCGGCGAGCTGTTGGTGGGGGTGCGCCTGCCCGCGTTCGCGCCCGCAGCGGCGGCGTGGGCGGCATCACTGGCCACCACCTTGGTGGAGCTGCGCGGGGTCGTAGCGGAGTACCCCCCCGAGGCCGACCGGCTCGGCATCGGCTGGCAGCGCCTGTACGGCAACGACCATCTCGACTGGTCTGTGCTCGGTCTCCGCATCCGCATGGGCACCGAAGAGCACCTCCCGCGGCACCTGCCCGCCTTCGCTTCCCTGCTCGCCGCCGCCCCCCGGCTCCTCGGCGTCGAGAAGGGCGATGCCGTACTCGATGTCGGGGCGCACATCGGCGCACGCACGCTCGTCTTGGCGCAGGCGAGCGGCTGGGCCTACGGGCTCGAAAGTGACGACCGGGTGCGGGCACGCGCGGTGGAGAACGCTTCCGCCAACCGGGTGGCGGCCGAGTTCGGCGCCCACTCCTGGCCGGAGGCCATCGAGGATGTGGCTCCCCGCCTCGTTGGCAGGCGGCCGCTGGTGTGGATCGACACCGGCCGCAAGGAGCTTGGCGCCCGCGTCGTAGCGGCCGTGCAATCGTTGAACCCGCGCCGCGTGGCCCTCCAAGGCAGCAACCCTCCGGCCCTGGCGCGTGAACTGGCCCGGTGGATGGGAGCCGGCTGGCGGTTTGAACGGATGGAGCGCTGGGACGTAGACCCCAACAGCCCGTTCGCCGAGGCCGTCGCCGTACTCGTGAGCCCCGACCCGAGCCCGCCCGAGCGGCGCTCCCCGCGCCGAAAGACGGTCAGCGCCCGCTGACCGGGTCGGTTCGCAGGCGGCCCCACACCCACGGCTTGATCAGCTCCGGGTGGTTTTCCGCCGCGTTGGCGGAGTGAACGGCACAGCGGAAGGCGTCGAGCACCATGGGGTCCTGCCGTACGCCGCTGAGCGCTTTCAACCGCTCGAACATCGCTTCCGCGTTCTGGCCGCGGAGGTCCTGAGGCTCGCGGAAGCCGAGGCGGAGGAGGTCACCGGCGATGGAGGGGCCCACTCCCGGCAGGCTCTGAAGGGATTTGAGCGCCAGATCAGGGCCTTGTGACGTTTCGGAAGCCATGCGAGTCAGATCGGCGCACCGTCTAGGCCGCATGAGGGTAGGATCGCGCCATGCGCCCTTGGCTCGCCGTCCTGCTCGTCGGTTGCTCCGATTACGCCCTCAACAACGAAAAAGAGCCGGCGTCCGACGGCCACCCCAAGCTCGTGACCGACCCCGCGTCCCTCACGCTCTCCGGGTTGTGCGAGCCCGCCTCCCGCGACGTTCTGCTCCAAAACGAAGGCAAGGGCACGCTTCGCATCGAGGCGATCACGGTAGAAGGGGATGGCTGGTCCATCACCTCAGCGCCCTCGATGCCACTGTCGCTGGAACCCGGCGAGGGCACGTTGGTGGGGTTGGAGGGGAGTGACGGCGAGGCGCAGCTGGTCATCCACTCCAACGACGACGAGTCACGCCTCGAGGTGCCCCTGCGGGCCTCGGCCAACGTGCCTCCCACCGCCACGATCGCTTCGCCCTACGCCGATGAAGTGGTGCCGGAGGGTGTCGACACGGTGCTCACCGGATCGGCCTCCGACGAAGAGGACGACTCGCAGGACCTCCTCGTGGAGTGGTCCGCGAGCGTGGACGGTGTTTTGGGCGGCGACCCTCCCGACCGCGACGGAACCACCACCTACGCGTGGCCCGCAAGTGCGCGGACGACGGGACCGCAAAGTGTGTCCCTCACCGTGACCGACAGTTGCGGCGACTCTACGGTGGCCACGGTGGGTTTTTGTCAGGACGGCGCGAACAGCTACGACGCGTTGTCGCTGGCGACTTGGCACTACGAAGGCTCCGCGGCGTGGGACTCCGCAGGCGGCAGTTTGCTGCTCACTCCCGCCGCGGGAAACCAAGTTGGTTCGGCCTTCGAAACGTCGACGCCCGTAAATGCGGACAACGTGGACATCAGCTTCTACGTGTACGTCGGGGGCGGTACCGGGGCCGATGGGCTCTCGCTGACCGCGCTCGATGCCGCCCGGATGACCGGATTTCTCGGGGGTTCCGGCTGCGGCATCGGCTACGGCGGGAGCGCCGACTGTACCGCCGGCCCCGCCCTTCCCGGCTGGTCCTTGGAGCTCGACACGTACTACAACGGCGGAGTGGACCCCACGGGCGACGACCACCTCGCGTTCACCTTCGATGGCGATGTCGACGGGTACCAAGCGTGGGCCGCGCTCCCCGAGATGGAGGACACGGGCTGGCACTATGTCGAGGTGAGCGTGGTCGCGCCCCACCTGCGGGTGGCCGTGGACGGGGCGGTCTACATCGATCAGGACATTCCCGGCTTCTACGGCTTCTCCGCCTACGTCGGATTTACCGCCGGGACGGGCGGCGACACCAACGAACACCGCATCGACGAGCTCACGGTCACCGACTACAGCTGCGACTAGGCGCGAAACTGGGGGAGCACCCGATTGCTGACCACCTTCACCGGGCGCCCGAGCCGCTCCGCGAGCGCCAGCGCCCCGCTCACCTCGATGGGGGCTTCGTTGTAGGCGCCCCACTCGTGGGTCATCGTCGCGTCCATCTTCTCGAGGAGCCAGGCGTTGGCGGCTTTGCCCATCGCCTCGGCGTCGGCGCCGACCAGCGCGGTGATGAACCGTTTGAGCGGGACACCGAGCCCGGAATCACTCAGGTCGCACCGCTGGATGGAGACTTCGGCCGCGGGCACGTCGCCAATCAAGAGGGCCGCCACCATGCGGGCGTTGTGCACGGGGCCGGCGACCTGCCAGCCGCTCATCGCGAGGAAGTGGCCGCCGGGCTCCGCCATGTCGGCGGGAGGACAGATGGCGGCCGCAAGCCAGCCGCGCGAAAACGCCAGATCCGCAAAGCTGGACGGCTTCGTCTTGGCCGCGCGAGCCGCCCGAACCCACTCCATCGTGCGTACCGCGGCGCGGGACACGAAATCGAGCGCATCGCCTTCGCGGTTCACCAAGCAGGCTGCCGAGGCCGAGCGGACGAGGTGATTCACCACGCCCGGGTGGTCGCCGGCCTCGAGCAGCCGCTGCTCTTGCAGGTCGGCACGTAGCAGCGCCGCCTCCAGTCGCTCCACGTCGAACTCGGGCCACGATTCCATGGCGCCCCGCTAAGCGCAGAACCTGCACAGGGCCACCACGGGGGGTAGAGGTCCTGTGATCCCCCCATGCCTCGCCTCCAGTTTCCCGCCACCGCCCGCAACCGCGATGCCCTCCTCGGCGTGCTGCGAACACGCCTGCCGCCGGGGCGGGTGCTGGAGGTGGCGAGCGGGTCTGGCGAACACGCGGTGTACTTCGCGGCGGCGCTCCCCCACGTGGACTGGCAGCCCTCCGACCTCGAGCCGGAACACCTCGCGAGCATCGACGCCTGGCGCGAGGACAGCGGCCTCACGAACGTTCGCCCCGCGCTCTGCCTCGATGCCCTCGGCGACTGGCCCGCGGGCCCCTACGACGCCGTCTTCGGCGCCAACCTCGTGCACATCGCGCCTTGGGCGGTCGCCGAGGCGTTGTTCCGCGGCGCCGCTCGGCTGCTCCCGCCGGGAGCGCCGCTCCTCACGTACGGCCCGTACAGCTTCGACGGCGTGCACAACGCGCCGAGCAACGAAGCCTTCGACGCCTCACTGCGCGCCCGAAACCCGGAGTGGGGCGTGCGCGACGTGGCCGCTCTGGCCGTGATCACGCCGGACTTCGTGCTCGAAGAGTGCGTGCCCATGCCCGCCAACAACTTCACGCTGGTGTGGCGGCGGCGGTGAAGGCGTGGGGGTTCTACTCGCCACCGATGAGGTCGTCCGACCACAGGCGCTCGATGAAGGTGCGCCACGGCAAGCACACGATCGGGCCCCGTTTCGCTTCAACCGGATCGTCCGACACGAGGAACAGGCGCCGGACGATGCCCTCCTCCGCCAAGGCTGCCAACCCGCGCAGGTCGCGTGACGTCACGCTGCGCGTAGACTTCACCTCGATCGCCGTGTGATCGCCCACAATGAAGTCCACCTCGTGCTGGGCCGCCGAGCGCCAGTAGGTGAGCGGGTCGTCTCGTCGCCTGTACGAAAGCCACGCACGAAGCTCCATGCCCACCCAGTGTTCGAAGCTGCGCCCCCACAGGTCGGAGTTCCGCTCGAGGGTGCGCGTGCCGGCCAGCGCGTGGGCTACCCCGGTATCGAAGAACCAGAAACGCGCGGTGGAGATCGCTTTCCGCAGGCGCGAGCGGGTCCAGGCGGGCTGAAGAAAGCCGACCAGCGTGTCCTCAAGCAAGAGGTAGTGCTCGCGGACCGTGGTGGCCGGTACGCCGCAGTCGCTGCCGATCTGCGCGAAGTTGAGCATTTGCCCGTTCGTCGTGGCGGCGCTGGCGAGGAAGCGCGAGAACTGCGGCAGCCGGCGGATCAGCGCCTCGGCTTGGATTTCCTCGCGCAGGTAGGTGCCGACGTAGGCGCGCAGCTCCTCGTCCGGCTCGGGGGAGAGCACCACGGGCGGCAGGCCGCCGTAGCGGAGGAAGCGCGGGAGATCGAACTCGGGGAGCTCCGGCCAGGTCAGCGGCAGGAGCTCGGCCGTCCACGCGCGGCCAGCGAGCAGGTTCGCCTGACCCCGCTTCAGCTTGCGGGCGCTGCTGCCGGTGAGCAGGAACCGCACTCCGCGCTCTTCGATGAGTCGGTGAACCTCATCCAGAAGCGAAGGAAGTTTCTGCACTTCGTCGATGACCACCCAGACATCGGGCCCGCGTCGGTCGCCGAGCATCGCGCCCAGCAGCGTGGGGTCGGCCGCGAGGCGTAGCGACAAGTCTCCGCGGAGCAGGTCGATCACGAGCGCCCGCCCAGCGAGCTGTTCACGAATGAGGTGGCTCTTGCCGGTGGCGCGTGCGCCAAAGAGGAAAAACGACTTGCGCTGGAGGAGCGCAGCCACGTCTAAGGTGCGGGTAAGCGACATCGCTACCGCTGTTTATCATAATAAACGGCGGTAGCATTGTGGATGGTGAGAGATTTCGCCCGATGAAGCGGCGGCCCCTCAAAACACCCCTGCCGCCACTTCCAGGCCCAGCGCCGCGAGGTGCGCGTTCATGCGCTCCTGCATCACGCCCAGGCGCGCAGCCTTCTCACCAAGCCGGGCGTCCTCCAGCTCGATGAACGTCAACGAGCCCGCCTCCCAAGCGACGTCGGCCAACCGGAGGTTTTCGCGAGCCAGCTCGTGCTCCCGCTCCACCGTGCCGAGCGCCTTCTCCGCCTTCGCGTGCTGCTGCCACAACGTTCGCAGCTCGGCCTCCGCCTCGTCCCTCGCTCGCGTCTCGGCTAGGCCGGCCATCCGCTTCTGTGCCGCGGCCTTCGCCTGCTCGGCGAGGCGGTACCCGCCGTCCCAGAGCACCCACTCTCCCTCCACCACGAGCATCCAGAACTCGTTCCGTTCGTTGAAGGCGCTCACGTTTTCCGTCCACACGTAGGTGAAGCGGCCGGTCAGGTCGGGGAGCCACGCCATCGTGCGGGCGAGCGCTTGGGCATTGGCGGAGGTCACGCGGGTAGACGCAGCCCGCACGGCGGGCCGGGAGCCCGACGCCTCCTCGATCGCGCCCTCCACGCTCTCCCAACGCAGCGGACGCGCCGCCGGAAGCTGCACAGCTTCGCCCGACGGGAGACTCGTGAGCCGGGCGAACGCCTGCTCCGCGGTGACCCGTCCCTCCTCCGCTCCCGCCAGCTCACGCTCGGCGCGGGACTCCGCGATCTGGGCCTGAAGCCTCGCGGTGGGCGGCGCGAGGCCCACGTCGGCGGCGGCCTCCGCGAGCTTGCGGTGTTTCTGCGCGCTGGTGAGCGCTTCGGCGGCGATCTGCACCCCCTCGCGCGCCAGCAGCACGCCCCAGTAGGCGCGCGCCACGCCGAGGCGGAGGGCGCCCCGGTGCCCGCGAAGGTCCTCCCGAGCCGCGGCCACCTCGCCATGGGCGGCGCGTAGCAGGGGGAGCGCCTGGCCGGAGAACAGGGGCTGCACGACGGAGGCGTTGGCGTCGAAGAAGGACTTTTTCTGGAGCACGACAGGGTCGGTTTCGCCGAGAAGCGCCGCGAAGTTGTCGGGCACCAGCGCGGAGGTGTCGAACACCAGCTCCTCGTCGTTGAGCGTGTAGTTGCCGCGCAGAACGAGCTTCGGCGACACCAGCGACCACGCGGCCCCGGTGAGCGTGCTGGCCGCGTTGAACTGCTCCTGCACCAGCTGCGTGTCCACGCCCGAGCGGTCGGCCGACGACCACGCCTCCTCCAGCGTAACGGCATGCGCGAGCGAGAAGAAGATGGAGAGCATCGGGGCCTCGGCGCGCCCCCCTACCGCGTTTGGTGGGGGCCGCCGACTGGCGTTAGGGCAGAGCCGTGTCGCTCCTGCTCCCGCTCCTCTTTGCGTGCGAGGGTCGCTCCGTCGCGGCCGACCGGGCCTGCCCGCTGGCCACCGACCGGCGCCTGCTCACGGCCGACGGCGCCACCATCGCCCTGCACCACCACCCCGGCCGCGGCGCCCCCGTCCTTCTCGTTCACGGCGTGTCGAGCAACCACCGCTTCTGGGACCTCGATGCCGACCACTCCCTTGCCGCGTGGCTGGTGAACGAGGGCTTCGACCCCTGGCTGCTCGACCTGCGCGGCCACGGAAACGCCTCGCTCACGGTCGACGGTGCGTGGCAGCTGAGCGGCTGGACGATCGACGACTACGGCCGTCACGATGTGGCGAGAGCGGTGGACCACGTGAGGCGCGTTACCGGCGCCGCCCGCGTCGGGTACGTCGGCCACTCCATGGGCGGGATGGTGGGCGCGGTGTACGCGGTAGACGGCGGTGCCGACACCCTCTCCTCCATCGTGATGGTGGGAAGCCCGGCCACGTTTCGTAAGGACGCGCCGCTGATGCAGACCGCGCGCCTGGCCATGGCAGCGGGCGGCGCCGGCCTCCTCTACGTCGACTCCGCGCTCGGCGCCGAGCTCGCCGCCGCGGCCGGAGGAGCGGTGCCCGGTCAGGTACACCGCCTCCTCTACAACGTCGCCCACTTCCAGCCCGCCACCGAGCGAGCGATGCTCGAGCGCATCGTGTCGCCGATGTCACGCGAAGAGATGCAGCACTTCGCGCGCATGCTCGCTCACGAACGGTTCGAGAGCGCGGACGGCAAG
>CANKOI010000045.1 GCA_947484175.1 Deltaproteobacteria bacterium | reverse complement strand
GTCTCCCGGTCCCCGGTTCCCGTCTCCTGGCCCCCGTCTCCGTCTCCGTCTCCGTCTCCGTCTCCCGTCTCCCGGTCCCCGTCTCCGTCTCCGCCTCCGGCTCCCGGTCCCCGTCTCCGTCTCCCGGCCCCCGTCTCCGTCTCCGTCTCCGTCTCCCGGTCCCCGGTTCCCGTCTCCCGGTCCCCGTCTCCCGGCTCCCGGGGCTCGATTGCCCGGGCAACCCAGACATCATCATCGGCTTGGCGCAGCTCCTCTGTCCCTCCGCTCCAACCAACGCACCACCTCGCTCGGATGACTCAGGTGCGGGCGGTGGCCCCCGGGAACCACGATGGCCTCGTGCCCCGCAGCCTCCACGCCGGCTTTCTCCCAGGTCACCCACGGGTCGGTGACGCCCCACATCCAAGTGGCGCGGACCGGCGGGTGTGCGGGCAGGTTCCACGCGGCGATGGCGCGCAGGCGGGCCGAGAGCACCGCGGCCGAGGGCAGGGAAACCGCGGCCAGCACGTCGTCGTCGGCACCATCGGCGGCGAGCGACTGCCGCACGCGGGAGCGGTAGAGGCGGCGGTAGAGGGGGTCGGGGAGGAGCCGGAGGGCGTGCCCGAGGCGGCCGCTCTGGTCGGCAGCGGGGGTGCGCCAGGGGAGGGTGCCGAGGGTGGTCAGGGAGCGAACACGCTCGGCGGGCAGGCCCCACGCCACCAGGCCGCCGAAGCTCGCCGCGAGGAAGTCGTGGGCGCCCTCCGGCACGGTGGACACTAGGGCCGCAGCATGCTCGCGCAGGTCGGCGCTCTGCACCTCCGGCAGCGGGAGCACGCGAAACTCACCCCGCAACAGCGGGGTGAGCCGGCGGAACTCCGCCGGCCCCGCCTGGATTCCCGGCAGTAGAATCCACATCAGCGCGCCAGCTCGGCCTCGGGGATCGCCAGCACCCTCCCCGGGCTCTCGGCGCCGCCGGGGGCCCCGACGAACACCCGCCCCCCCGCAACGAGCACGGCGGTACCCAACTCGTCGCTCTCCGCGCCGGAGAGCACCTGTACCGCCGCGCCCCCCTCCACGCGGTAGAGCGCTCCGGCGTGTTCGTCGGCGCCGGGCGCGCCGACGAACAGCACGCCGGCCTCGCTGCCACAGGCGATCGCCGCCCCGAAGCGGCCGGTGCCCGGACCTAGCGGCGCGCCACCCGCCGGCACGATTGTGCCGGCGCCAGGCGCGCCGGCCCACACGACCCCTGCGCCGTTCTTGTCGGGGCACGACGCCAGCGCGAAGCCGAGCTCGTCAGTGGCCGCGTTGCGCGCATGCGCCACCATCGGCACGCCGGCCCACATCGCGGTCGTGCCGAAGGCCGCGCCCGCCACCACGGCCCCCTCAGACCAAACGAGCGCATCGGGGCGGCGGCCCAGCGTGCCGATCGCACCGTCGCTGGAGCGCCAGCCGCTGGGAGTACTCGCCGCCCAGCGTGTGCCGTCGCTGGCGACCACGCCGCCGAGGCCGGGCTCGGTGGCCACGATGACGCCATCCACCAGCAGTTCGCCGCGGCCGGGCGAGCCGACGGCGAGCGCCCCTCCGACCGTTGCCAGCCCCGCGCCGAAGAAGCTCCCGCCTTCGCTGGTGAGGGAGTTGCCGAGCGCGCCTCGGGTCGTCAACTCGTCCACCCGCGCCGCAAACGGGGAGCTCGCCCACACCCGACTGCCATCGCTCGCGAGGCGGCTTCCGAACCCTCCGTCGGGCACCTGTCCCGCCCACGTTCCTTCGTGGAGTGGGTCGTCGCCGCCGAGAAAGCCGGGTTCGTCGACCTCCGTGCACGCGCCTGCGAGCATGAAAGGAAGGGCGAATGGGCGGGTCCGGCGCACGGCGCATCGTAGCCCCGGCCTGCCTGCGCGGCGACCTTTGCCGGGCTACGTTCCGCGGCGATGAGCACCATTCGCCGCCAGATCAGCATCGAAGCCAGCCCTCGCGCCATCTGGGCCGCGCTCACCACCCCCGACGGGTTGAAGTCGTGGTTGGCCGACGAAGCCACGGTCATTGCGACGGTGGCCGGTCGATTCTCCATCACGATCGAGGGCGACGACGGGCCGCTCACGGAAACGGGCCGGTTCCACACTGTGCGCCCCACCTCGAAGCTGGAGATGCACTTCGACAAGTTCAGCCCCGGCCCGTGGCAGTCCACGGCGCTCACGTTCACGATGGCGCGGCAAGCGGGACAGACTGTCGTCAACCTGCTCCAGTCCGGCGCAACCCTAGAGGATGCGGCCGTGGCCAAGCAGGTCGACGACGATTGGCGGCGTGCGCTGTTGAGCCTCCGGGATGGGCTGGAGGGCTGAGGCCCCCCCCCTACCTGAACTCCACCCTCGCCGCGCCGCCCTCCACTCCCGCCGTCGCGCTCCGACGCTCCCGGCCTTCAACGACCACTCGCACTCGGGTGGGCAGCCGGCTGAGGCGCACTTGGAGCACCGTTTCGCCGTCGTGTAGTCCCTCCGGCGTGAGCGGGGCGCTGCCGAGGGGCTCGGCGGCATCGGGCTCGTCGGCGTCGTGGACCGCGACGGTAGCGGGCAGGAATGCCTGCGACACGCTCACCGTGAGGCGGAGGGTGGCGGGGCGAGCGTCGGCGGGCTCGGCGCTGCCGCCGCGCCCCTCGTAGGGGTCGGCGGGCACCTCGACGAGTGCGGGCGGGCCCCCGATGCGGAGGGGCTGCTTCGGCCAGTCGAGCCCAGCCAAGGTGGCCGCAACGGCCTCCGCGAGCAGGGCATGCCCCGCGGCCGAGGGGTGCATCTGGTCGATGAACAGCGTGTCCGCGGTGCTTCCGCTGGTCTGGAATGCGGCCGGACCGTCCACTAGCGGAGCCCCGCAGGCACGGGCCACTTCAAGCATCGCGGTGCGATACGGTCGCCAGGCCGGGGAGGGGGCCCGCTGCGAAAGGTCCTCGCGGTTCGGCAGCAGCAGGAAGATCACGCCGCCCTGGCGCTGGTGCATGATCGAGCAGAAGTGGCTGAGGTTGGTGGCGTAGTCGAGGATCGATACGCGCCGCTTTCCAGAGCGGGGCGCCTCACTCCCCGGCTGCCAGCCCACGGTTCTCGCGGACCCCTCCCGCCTCGACACCCGCATGTTCCAGTCCAGCCCGCGGAACAGCGCCGAGCCCTCTAGGCCGTGGCGGATGTGTGCGACGGGTGATTCGACCCACCCCGCGTAGTCGGCGAGCAGCTCGCGGTCTACGAAGCTGTCGAAGTTGTTGTCGCTCCAGAGATTTCCCACGAGGAGCACGTCGGGCTCGAGGTCGAGCGCCCGGCCGCGCAGCAGGTTCAGGCTCTGAAAGGTGGAGTAGCCGGGCACGGCCGCGTTGATGAAGTCGGCGTCGTGCGCGGCCTCGAGGCGGGCGGTGAACACCTCGTTGTCGTCGAGCCCGAACCCGTACACGGAGCTGTCGCCAACGGCGAGGAGTCGGGTGCGCTCCTTCGGCGCGCGCTCCGGCCCGCGGAATCCCGCCGCATTCACGTGCACGTGGCCGCCCTGCTCGAAATGGTCCCCGGGGATGAGCTCCCACAGCAGCCACGGGTTGCCCCGCATCAGTGTGTCGGCGCCCTCGGTGGCCGCGGGAATGTCGCCCATCCGGGGCACGGGGTTCGCGCGGAAGTAGAGCTCTCCGGCACCGAGCAGCAGTCCGGCCACGACGAGCCCGAAGAGGGCACGCCGACGGTGCAGTCGCCTCACCGGCTGGCGCCCGCGGTGCGCAGCTCGGCATCAACGACGAGGGTGTCGCCCTCGCCGCGTACGGCGGTGGCCACCGTGCGCGCCCGGAGCCCCGAGTTTTTCGAGCCGGTCGCCGCGGGCAGGCTGCGATCGAGATTTTGCGCAATCGCCTTGAGCACTTCGGATTGAAAGAGGGCGGCGAGCGGGTCTACGAGGCCAGCGCCCGGCGAGGCGCCCGTCTCCTTCACCGAACCCTTCGTGACATCGAGGCGAAGTTGGCCGTCCGCAACGCCGAGGGTGCCGGCGGCGGTGTAGTCGCGCCACCAGCCGGCGCCCACGAGGCGCCAGAGGCGAAGGTCGAGCGTGAACCGGTCGCCCTCCACGTCGAGCCGCCGGGGGTCGATGCCCATGTCGAGCTCGGGGAGCAGGCCCCGCTCAAAAGCAGCGCGGCGCACGAGGCCGGTGAGAGCGGACTCGGACACGCCCAAGCGCAGGCGCTCGCCCCCCACGTCGGCGATGCGGGCAGCGGTAGCGCCCGGCACATCGGTGAGCACTTCCACCCGCACTCCCTCCTCGTGGCGCTTTACCCGCAACAGCCGCACCGGCAGCGTGGTGGCAGCGAGATCCACCACCGGGATGGGGGGAAGCGCGGCCGCCACCAGCGATCGCACCTGCGCACCGAAAAGGGAGTCGATGCTTCCGAGCCCGAGGGGGTCGAAATCGCGCGCCCCTAGCTCCACCTTGTTGATCTGGCGAACCTGCACCACTACGCGGCGACCTTCCTGCACGCCGAGCTCCACCTGTCCCTTCACCATGCCCTCCACGCCGGTGGAGAGCCGCGCGCCGAGAAGCACGGTGGACACGTCGCCTCCCAGCTCGACGCGCAGTTGCAGGCACGCGTCGCAGACGTCGCTCGGAGTGAGGCTCACATGCTTCACCTTCAGGTTGGGCGTGATGGTGCCGAGGCCGGCGCCCTTGCGGGGCGGGGCCAACTCTTCCAACGCGCCGTCGAGCCGCACGCGCACGAGCGTCTCCAGCGTGCCGATGCCCGCTGAAACGATGAGGTCGGGCTCCCACCCCTCGGGCGCCGTGGAAGCCACAGTGAGCGCGTGTTTCCGCTCCGCCTCGTAGAGCGATGCGATGTTGGGACCGCAAGCGAGGAGCGATAGAAGCACCATCGGCGCCATCTATCCGCGGCCGGCGGCGGCCGACAGGATAGCCTGCAGGCAGGTGATGTGGCTCGTGGCGAGTGCTGTGGCCGCCGAGCTCCTTGTGTGGGTGCCGGTCGGTATTGTCGAGCCAGGAGCCCGCTCGACGATCGGCGTGTGGTGCGAAGGCTGCACGGCCCCGCTCGCCCCTGCCGACGTTGAGGTGTCGGGCGCGCCGCTCCTTGGGTCGGAGACCCGCACGGACGGCACCCTGCTCGTCGAGATCGGGCCCCCGGAGGGCAAGGAGCTGCGCCTCACAGCCCTCACCACCGACGGCATTCTCGCTGCTGTGGTGCCCGTCCAGCGCGGCCGTTCGCCTGCCGTCGATCTCACTGTTCCGGCCGACGCGGCCCTCGCCGACGGCACGGTCGAGCTCTTCCTTCGCGCCGCGGGCGCCACGCACTCCGGCGACGTCGTCGTGTACACCTCGGAAGGCACGGTCGGCCCCGTGCGGTCCGTCGCGGAGGGCTATGCCGCCACCATCACCCTCGGCGGCGAGCGGGTGGCGCGCCCGCTCCTCGTGGCCGCCAGCCTGCGTTCGCAGCCGGCGGCACCTCCCGCCTTCGGGGCCACGCGCCTGCGCGCCCGCATCACCGGAAACGTAGCCGCAGAGGCTGGGAGTCGGATCACGATCCGCCTCGGCGGCCGCGGGTACGGTCCGTTTTCGTCGGGCTCGGATGGCACTGCGACCGTGACGTTTGATGCGTTCCCCGGCGAGAGCACCTACGAGTTGTCGGTGTCCGACGATCTGGGCAACACGCAGAAGCTCAGCCAAGCGGTACCGGCTTCGCAACGGCCGGTGCTGCTCGGTGCCGCGGTGGCGACGGCGCGGGGAGGGGAGCTGTGGCTCGCGGCCACGGATGCGCGTGGCGCCGCGTGGAGTGGGGTGCCGCCAACCTGCCGATCCGGCACTGGCGCGGCCGACCCGCCAGCCCCGCTGGACCGCGGCCGATGGCGATGGACGCCTGCTTCCGGCGGTCCTGTGGGGATGACCGTGGGCTGCTCCCTCGCCGAAACCACGCTCACCGTCCGCCTGCCCCCTCGGCCCCCCGTGCCGGCTGCCCTGACCATACGCGTATACCCGGAGGTGCTCTCGGCCGACTTCCCCCTCGCCGAGGTGCAGGCCGCGCTGGTCGACGCCTCCGGGGAGCGCCTTCCCATCGACGGAGTGCAGCTCAGCGTGGCGCACGGGGCGCTCGTGACCTCCGTGGTGAACGGCGTGGTGCGGGGCGAGTACGACGGGACGGGAGCAGCTGCACTGGGCGGCGACCACCTGCAGGCCCGATGGTCTCCCGCCACCGGCATCGGCCCTCCCGCTGAACTGCGGCTGTGCATCGGGCTGGGCCAAGCGGGCCCGGTGGCCGTGGCGCGCTCGCTCGATGCAAGCGGGCACCCGCTGCCCGGCTTGGAAATCCGCGCTCAGGTGGGCGCCGAGGCTCTCTTGCCGACCAACACCGACGCCCGCGGCTTCGCCCGCTGGCTCCTCCCCTCCGCCGGCGCACAGCGCGTGCGCGTGGAGGCCGGCTCCGCGGTGGCCGAGGCCCCCGCCTTCGGCTCCCGCCCCGACGGCACCGACTGCATCGCGGCCTCTGCCGCTGATCGCAGCGATCTTGAAGCTCAAGTCGAGATCGCCATCCGTAGCGGGCGCGTGCGGCAGGTGATCCTGGACACGGAGCCGCGAACTCTCACCCTCGGCGCCGGCGCCACCGCCCGCATTCGTGTGCGGATGCTCGACGCCGCCGGCGGGCTGGTTCGTGATGAACCGCTCACGATTACGGCCTCCGAGGGAGCCGTGGGCCTGCCCACGGTGCAGGCCGACGGTGCGCTGGTCGCCGACTTCAGCCCCGCCGCCCAAGCGGGGGCGCGGGAGGTGCAGATCTCCGCGACGACTCAGGCGGGCACGGTGTCGACCACGCTCTCGGTGGCGCCGCGCCCGGTGCGTGGGCTCGTGTGGGCGGGGGTGGGCTGGACCACGAACTTCGCCGTGGTTGCCAGCCCATGGGGGTCCTTCGGGGTGGAGCACAAACTTCCACTCGAGGGGCTCTCCCTCCGCGCCGGGCTTGGCCTCTACGGCCTCGATGAACGCGTGATGAGCGGCGGGGAGAGTGTGCACGCGGAGGGCACCTTCTTGCCCATAGAGGTAGGGGCCACCCTCACAGACCGCGGGCCCCGGTTTTCCCTCGGCGCGGGTCTGGGCATCGTGCTCGTGCCCTACTCCCTTTCCGCCGTCTACGCCGACGGGGAACAGGTCGGCGGCTTCGGCTTGTCTCCGCCCGGCGTGGATGCCCATGGCGCGGCCGGCTGGCGCATCGGGCAGACGGAGCTGTTTGTGGAGGCGGCGTACCTGCTCTACCTCGCGCCCGAGGGCGCCATCACCCTCGCAGGAAACGCAGGTGGGCTTCGCGTACTGGCAGGCTATCGGCTACTCTACTAACGATGGGACCGCTCTTCGCGCTGGTGCTGGCCTGCGCCCCCGAGGCGCCCGAACCGGCTGTGCGGTCGATCACGCCGGCCAAGGGGTGGACAGGGGAGCAGACCGACGTGGTGATTCGCGGCGAGCATCTCCTTCCCTTGGTTTCGCTGGGGGCCGAAGAGCCGGTGGGTGGAACCTTTCGCGCTTGGCTTGAGGGGCCGGAGGGGGCCGACGAGGTCGAAGCGGTCGAGCTGAGCGGGGTCGATCGCCTCGACAGCAGCACGCTCGTAGCGGAGGTGCCAGCCAACTTGGAACCTGGCCTGTACGACCTGTTTGTGCACACCCCCGCGGGCCTAGAAGCCCGGCTCGATCAGGGCTACCGCGTCACACGCACCCGCGCGGATCACCTTGTTTTCGAGGCCACCGACGCGGCGTTGGACCTCGGCGAGTTCGCCAGCGTGCGGCTCGGAGTGTTCGCGCCGGATGACAGCGCGGTCTCGGCCGACCTTTTGGTCGAGGTAGTGGCGACCTCCGCCACGGACGCCGCGGGGGTGGAATTCGCCGCTGGTCAGCTCGGGGATCAAACGGAACTCGCGGACGGGGTGGGCATTCGCGGCACCCTCGGCTCCGACGGGCAGGCCGGGGTGCTGGTTCGTTCGACCCTCGCCGACGACGTGATCCTGACCGCCCGAGCCGTCGAGGAGGGCGGCGTAGACGAAGCGGAGCTGCTGTTGAGCTGGCAGCCGGGCGCACTCGCCTCCCTGGAGATCACTCTGCCGTTCACGCCCTTTAGGGCCGAGGCGCACGTTCCTTTCACCGTGCATTTGGCACTCCGCGATGCCTTCGGGAACCCGCTCCCGGATGTGGCGGCACGGGTGTCCATGAGTGACGACTGCGACGGGCTGCGCAGGATCGTGGACCTCGTAGGCGAAGCCGACGTCGAGGTCGTTCTCGATACGGCGTGCGAAGCGAACCACCTGACCGTCTTCAACACGTCGGGCGAGGTGGTGTCGCTTCCGTTCGACGTGCTCGCGGGCGAACACGTCGCCTACCGGGTGACGGCGGTGCCCAGCACGGATGTTCGTGCCGGTGTGGATGCGGTGCTGATCATCGCGGAGGCGGTCGATGCCTGGGGCAACCTCGTACGGGTGCAAGGCGGCGCGCTTTCGCTGACGGATTCGTTGTCGGGGCTCGACCCGCGTTCCAGCTGCCCAGAGTTGGTGGATGGAATCGCGCTGTGCACGACGTGGCTCCTCCGCGCGGGAACGGTGACCGTCGATGTTGCCGACGAGTTGGGCCTCTCCGGCCGGTCGAACGTGGTGCAGGTGGTGCCCGACACCGCGGCCAGTCTCGAGATCGTGCCGGCGTCGCTGGATGCCATCGCAGGCAACGAGCTCAACGTGGTGGTGGCGGTGTTCGACGCGTTCGGAAACGTCGTGGAAATCGAGCCGGGCGGCGTGGATGCCGTGACCTTCTTCGACGACACCGGCACACTCTCCTGCAGCTGGTCGCGCCCGGTAGGCGACGGCAGCCATGTCTTCGTGTGCACCATTACTGCAGCGACAGAGGCTGACGAACTTGGCGCTTCGGTCGACCGGCTGGGCGTGCAGGGCACCGCCTCGGAGCGGGTGCGGGTGCACAACGCCGAGCTGTCCGTGGTCGAGATCGGCGTGCCGGTGTCGGCCACCGCCGGTGTGCCGTTCGCCCTCACCTTCCGCGGGTTCGATGCGTACGGGAACGCCTACACCCGCCAGAGCGACCCCGTGCTGGACCTCGACGACTCCACCGGCACGCTGGCGCCCACCAGCGCCACCCTTGGTGCCAGCGGTGAAATCACTACGTCCGGATCCATCACGGGGGCGAGCGCCTCCGCGAGGGTGCGGGCGGCGCAGTTTGGTGTCCGACTCGGAACCTCTGCGGCGTTCTCCGTCGGGTCCGGAGCCCCCGCCAGCTTCCGAGTGAGCGCCGCCCCATGGGTAGGCGTCAACGAAGACCTCGACGTCACGGCTACCGCGATCGACTCCTGGGGCAACGACGTGAGCAGCTACAGCGGAACGCCCTCGTTCAGCTCGACTTCCGGGGCGTGTGGTTCGGACACCGCAGAGCTCGTCGGCGGGGTGGCCGCTGTTTCGCTGGCGTGCGGCGACGTGGGGGTGGGAGAACGTTTCACAGCCGCGGACGGCACGCTGAGCGGCGAGAGCGACCTTGTGGATGTCGTGGACTTCGCTTGCACGTCCGGCCCGGTGGCAGAACTGCTCCTCGCCGGGGGAACGGATCCTGCGGTGTGCCTCGTTGCCGGAGTGGCCAGCGTGGACGTCGATGCCACCACGTCCTCCTCAACCGCGGGCGTGCAGGTGTACAGCTTCGTAGACGACGAAGACACGCGCGTACGAAACGCGTCCGGCACGGGCACGTACACATGGGCGGATGCGGGCCCTCGGTACGTGCAGGCGTTGGTCGTGGACGCGGTCGGATGTGCCGACGAGACCGACGGCTGGGCGTGGTTGGGGGTGGAGGACGGCGAACCCACGGGCCCCGTGGAGATCGCCGTGAGCGCGGCGGAGGTGACGACCGGAGGCATCGTGACGGTGAGCCTGCTGGCGCACGACTGCACCGGCGATTTGGCTGTGGGGCAGGAGCTCCTCGTGAGGACCGACCTCGGAGAACCTGTCGGCTCGTCGAGCGGCTCGGGTCTGAGTGTCACGCTCGACGCCTCGGCAGCCGGCACCACGCTGTGGTCCTTCCCGGAGGGCTTCGCGGAGGAGGCCACGTTCTATGCGGGCACCTCCAGCGCCGGGGCCTACGGTGAAGTGGGCGTCACCGTCACCCAGGACAGCGCGCGGCCGCACGTGCTGGAAGTGACACCGGCCGGCGAATGGACGGAAGCGGTGAGCGAGATCGTAGTCACGTTCGATGAAACGATGCTCGAGAGCAGCCTCTCTGACGTGGTGCTTACCGGACCCGACGGCGCGGTGGAACTCACGGCGAGCCTAAGCGAGAACGTACTCGTTCTCACCCCCGCCGCTCCGCTCGACGTCGTAGCCGGCGCCTACTCCCTCAACATCCCGTCCACCGTGCGCGATGCGGCCGGGAACCGCCTCGACGGCGGTTGGGCGGGGGCCGCGGCCTCCGCGCAGTTTGCGTTTGGAGACGTCCGGGAGTCGTTGCCCAGCCTTGGCGGCTGCCTCGCCGGTGCGTCTGCCTTTCGGCCAGACGGGGACGACGGCGCCGGCAGCGAAGCCGACTCGGCCGAGATTACGCCGGTGAGCAGCTCCAGCCCCACCTGGTGGGAGCTGCGCGTGAGCGACGCAGCGGGAGATCGAGTGCGGACCCTGCGTACGCCGGGAACAGCGGCCAGCATCACGTGGGATGGCCGCCACGACGATGGTCGGGTTGCGGTCGGCGGCACCTACACCCTCGCTGTCTCGGCCGTCGACGCCACCGAAAACCAAGCCCTCGCGTGCTCGCCCTCGATCGCGCTCGAACATCGTCTGGAGCTGCCGTGAACGACGCCCACGATCGCCTGGAAACCTGGCGGCTCGCCGAGCTGGGCAAGGAGGCTGCGGGCCTCGTACACCAGCTCCGCCAACCGCTGTTCGCGATCAAGGGGCTGCTCCAGCTCGCAGAGGCCCAGCCGCTGCACGCGGCCTCCCACGTGGCGGCGGCACGGGCGCAAGTCGAGTCCTTGGAGCGCCTCGTGAGCGCGTGGGCCGACCTTTCGCGTGAGCCGCGGGAGGGTACCGAGGAGTTTGACATCCGCATGCCGGTGGAGAACGCTCTCACCCTCCTGCGACAGCGTGCGGCCCGTCTTGGAGTGAGCGTGGTCGCGGACCTCGGCCCAGGTTGCCTTGTGCGCAGCAGCGAACTCGGCGTACAGCAGGCCGTCGTGAACCTCGGGCAGAACGCACTCGATGCGCTGGAGGCACGGGCCGACGCCCGACTGGTGCTGAGCATCGCGGGATGCGAGATCGTGGTGCGAGACAACGGGCCGGGCCTGCCTGACAGCGTTCGCGACCGCCTGTTCGTCCCCTTTACGACCACCCGCCAGGAGGGTACGGGGCTCGGTCTCTCGCTCGCGAAGGCCCTCATCGAAGGCGGAGGGGGCCGACTTACGCTCGAGCCGCAGGAGAGCGGCGTGTGCTGGCGAATCGTGCTAGCCGCCGCCGGATGAGCAACCCCGACGACCCCGTTCCCGGAGCCGACCTCGACGCCATCCCCGAGGGCCACCTCGAAGGTTTGGGTGAGCAGTTCCTTAAAGCGCTCGAAGCGCGCAACGCGGGCCGCATCGATGAGGCGAGTGAGGCGCTCCTCGCCATCCTCCGTGTGGAGCCGCGGTTAGCCGAGCCGCGCCTCGAACTGGGGCGCATCTACCTCGAAACCGGCCGCCTCGAAGAGGGCGAGGCCGAGGCGCGTGAGGCCATTCGGATCCTGGATGCCGGTGGGGCCTGGTCCGAGGATGTGCCCGAGGCCATCCTGCAGGGGATGGGCTGGGCGCTGCTCGGCGAACTGCTCAAGGAGCAGGCCGCGACCGACGAGGTCGTGTTCGGTGACGACCCCGCCCGCTTCAAGGAGCTGCTGGACCAGTCGCGAGTGGCCTTTGCGCGAGCCGCAGAGCTCGACCCTCAGGACCTCGCCAGCCTCGCCAACGCCGCAGAACTGGGGGACACGCCTTCCGAAGAGCCGGATCCCGAAAACTGACGGGAGACTCCCGCGCGAAAGTTCCGCCAGCATCCAACGGGCCACCGGGCTACCATTCGCCGACTCGCACCCGCCTCGGAGACTCCATGTCGCTTCTGTTCACGTCGCTTCTGCACCTGCTCGCCTGTACCGAAGTCATGAGCGAGTTCACGGAGGTGGCCTCTGTATCGGCCCTGCCCACGAGCGGAGTCGGGGCCCTGCCTTCCGTCCTCGAAGCCGATGCCCGCGCGTTCGCCGCCCATTCGGACGGGTTCGCCTTCGACAATGCCCGGTGGGGACTTCGCGGTAATCTCAGCGCCGGCGGGGCCCACTTCGGCCACGAAGAGAGCGCGTTTTCGATGAGTTTTGCGGCGTGGGGTCGTGCCGGCGAGCTGTTGCCCATGGCCTTCGTGGAGCCGCGGCTCGGCGGCTGCGGCCCCGAGACACTGCCGAGTGGCGAGTGCAGCCGCATGGTGGAGTTCGATCACGGCGGCGCGACCGAGTGGTGGGCCAACCTCCAGGCAGGTGTGGAGCACGGCTTCACCCTCGACGAGCGCCCCGATGGCGAGGGGCCCCTCGTACTCGACATCGTGGTGGACGGCGCCGACGTGGAGGGCGACGAGGCGGAGCTTTGGTTCACCACCGCCAACGGGCAGGCTTGGCGCTACAGTGCGCTCGCCGCGTGGGACAGCCGAGGCGACGCCCTCGACGCGTGGTTCGAACTCACCGACGACGGCCTGCGCATCGTGGTGGACGACGAGAACGCCCTCTGGCCCGTCATGATCGATCCCCTGCTCACCTCCGCCAGCACGACGATGGACGGCGAAGCAGCCAGCAACGCGTTCGGCTACGCCGTAGAGCGCGCCGGCGACGTGAACAGCGACGGCTACGACGACGTGCTCGTCGGCGCCTACGGCTATTCCAGCAACACCGGTCGGGCCTACCTGTTCCACGGCTCCGCGAGCGGGGTTTCGTCGACAGCGGCGACCACGCTCACCGGCAGCGCGGCGAGCGGGTACTTTGGCGCTGCCGTGCGCGGCGTAGGCGACGTCGACGGAGACGGCTACGACGATGTGGCAGTGGGCGCCTACGGCCTCAGCGCAGCCTACGTCTACTTCGGCGGCAGCACCGGGATCACCACGACGGGCGCCGTCACGCTCAGCGGCTCCAGCTCCTCCACGGGCTTCGGCGTGTCGGTAGGCGGCGCGGACGTGAACGCCGATGGCTTCAACGACGTTCTCGTGGGCGAGTACAAGTACTCCACCACCATCGGCCGCCTGAACGTATTCCACGGAAGCGGCGCGTTCGACAGCACGGCCGACACGCAGATCGGCGGCGGCTCGGCCTCCTTCTTTGGTTGGGCGGTGGACGGCGCGGGCGACGTGAACAACGACGGCTACGAAGATGTGGTGGTGGGCGCCTACTACTACAGCTCCTACAAGGGCCGCACCTACGTGTTCCACGGCGGCTCCGCGGGCCTCGACGCCGCTCCCACGACCACCATCACCGGCGGCACCTCGAACTACTACATGGGCTTCGACGTGGCGGGCGCGGGCGACGTGAACGGCGACGGCTACTCCGACATCATCGCGAGCATGTACGGCTACGGCTCGCTGGCCGGTCGCGCGGTCGTGTACCACGGCTCCGCGTCGGGAGTCGACACCTCGGCAGACCTGAACCTCGACGGTGCCACTGCGGCGGCCGAGTACGGTTTCGCGGTGGATGGTGGCTTCGACGTGAACGGCGATGGCTACAGTGACGTGATCGTGGGTGAGAGGAAGCAGGGCGGAAACGTCGGCGCCGCCTACGTCTACACCGGCTCCGCCTCCGGCCTCTCCAGCACGGCCGACACCACCTTCGCGGGCACGGCGGGCGCCCAGTTCGGCCGCTCCGTGGCCTCGCTGGGCGACGTGAACAGCGACGGCTACGACGATGCAGGCGTGGGCGGAAGCTCCCTGACCAGCTCCACGGGGCGGGTGTGGGTGTTCCACGGCTACGTAGACGAAGACGGCGACGGCTACGGCGTGGGCGGCGACGGCGTCGATCAGGACTGCGACGACAGCGACGCGACGATCAACCCGGGAGCCACCGAGGTCGCCGGCGACGGCGTGGATCAGGACTGCGACGGCGGCGAGAGCTGCTACGCGGACGCCGACTCGGACGGCTACAGCGACGGCACGCTGGTCGCCTCGGCGGACAGCGACTGCGCCGATGCGGGGGAGGCCCTGAGCACCGACCCGACGGGTGACTGCGACGACACCAGCGCCAGTGTGAATCCGGGCGCCACCGAAGTGACGGGCGACCAGATCGACCAGGACTGCGATGGCGGCGAGATCTGCTACGCCGACGCCGACGCCGACACCTACCACTCCACCAGCACGGTGGTGTCGACCGACAGCGATTGCACCGACTCCGGCGAGGGCAGCTCCACGTCGTTGAGCGGCGATTGCGACGACGCCCGCTTCTGGATCAACCCCGGCCGCGGCGAGATCACGGGCAACAACTACGACGAAAACTGCGACTCGTCGGCCACCTGCTACAGCGACGACGACAATGACGGGTACACCGACTCCACCACGCTGGCTTCGGCCGACACCGACTGCGCGGATTCGGGGGAGGCCCTCTCCACCGATCCGACGGGGGACTGCGACGACAGCAACTCTTCGATCCGTCCGGGTGGCACCGAGGTGTGCGACGCCGCCGACGCCGACGAGGACTGCGATGGTGCGGCCGACGACGACGACAGCAGCACCGCCGCCGCCGGCAAGTCGACGTTCTACACCGACGCCGACGGCGACACCTACGGCGATCCGGCCGTCACCGTTACTGCGTGTGATGCCTCCGCCGCCGCCGTTGCTGACAACACCGACTGCGACGACACCGACGCGGGCGTGAACCCCGGGGCCGCCGAGCTCTGCGACGCCGCCGACGTGGATGAGGATTGCGATGGCCTCTCCGACGACGACGACCTCGGCGCGAGCGGCTCGGGCACTTGGTACGCCGACGGCGACAGCGACGGCTACGGCGACTCCGCCTCCACGCTGGCGAGCTGCGACGCTCCCCCCGGGTACGTGGACGTTGCGGGCGATTGCAACGACGCATCCAGCACGGTGAACCCCGGCGCGTCGGAGACTGTGGGCGACTCGATCGACGCCGACTGCGACGGTACCGAGGACTGCTACGAGGACGCCGACGACGACGGATACCACAACGACGTGACCGTGGCATCGAGCGACGTCAGCTGCGCCGAAGCCGGCGAGGCCAGCTACACGGCTCCCGACGGCGACTGCGACGACACGGACGCAACCGTGAATCCCGGCAGTGTTGAGGTTGCGGGCGACTCCATCGACGCGAACTGCGACGGCAGCGAAGACTGCTTCACCGATGCCGACGCGGATGGGTACGCGAGCAGCGACGGCGCCATCGTGACCTCGGCCGACATTGACTGCTCGACCGTGGGCGAAGCCAGTGCAGCAACGCCGGGCGGGGATTGCGACGACGCCGACGCCGCCTACAACCCGGGTGCGGCTGAGGCCTGCGATGACACGTTCGACTACAACTGCGACGGCAGCGTGTCCTTCGAGGACAACGACGCCGACGGTGTCGCGGCTTGTGAGGACTGCGACGACGCGAACTCGCTGGCCTACCCCGGCGCCGTGGAAGTCGTGGCGAACGGAGTCGACGAGGACTGCGACGGTGGCGAGCTCTGCTACATCGACGCCGACGGCGACGGAAGTCGCACGGACGACACCACCGTCGTTTCCCCGGATGCCGGCTGCGACAGCGCGGGCGAAGCCACGGACGCCTCGGTGTCGGGAGACTGCAACGACGCGGACGCCGCCTACTACCCGGGCGCCCCCGAGTCGGACTGTACCGATCCCAATGACTACAACTGCGATGGCTCAGTGGGCGCGGTGGACTCCGACGGCGACGGCTATTTGGCCTGCGAGGAGTGTGACGATCTCGATGCGCTGGTCAATCCCGACGGCACCGAGTTTTGCAACGAGGTGGATGACGATTGTAACGGGGCCATCGACGATGCAGCCTTCGACGCGACCGACTGGTACGCCGACGCGGACGGCGACACCTACGGGGACGCCGAGGTGAGCGTGGTGAGCTGCGGCCAACCGGCAGACTTCGTCGCGGACAGCAGCGACTGCGACGATGCCGCGAACACCGTGTACCCGGGTGCCGAAGAGACCGCGAACGACGGCGTCGATCAGGACTGCGACGGACAGGACCTCCTCGATACCGGTGACACGGGCGACACCGGCGACACCGGCGACACCGCGGATACGGGCGACACCGCCACCGACGACACGGGTTCGGGCGATACCGGCAACGGTGACACGCCGGGCGATGTGGCGGGGGGTGGCGGCTGCGGCTGCGATACGCCGAGCGGCAACGCTGCGGCGGGTGCGGCGCTCTTCCTGGCCGGTCTGGCGGTTTCGCGCCGCCGGCGAGAGGGATAGCGCCGTGGCGCGCGCCATCGTGCACGCGCCCTTCCTGCCGATGACACGCGAGGAAGCCGGTGGCGACCTCGACGTCGTTTTGGTGACGGGCGACGCTTATGTGGACCACAACACCTTCGGGGTGGCGCTGATCGGCCGTTGGCTGGAGGCCCACGGCTTTACCGTAGGCGTGATCTCGCAGCCTGATTGGGACGACGTGGAAGCCTTCCGCGTTCTGGGGCGACCGCGGCTGTTCTTCGGGGTCACCTCGGGCCAGATGGACTCGATGGTGAACCACTACACGGCGGCCCGGCGCATCCGAAACGACGATGCGTACAGCCCTGGCGGCGAGGCCGGGCGACGACCCGATCGTGCGTGCATTGCCTACGCGAATCGCGCCAAGCAGGCCTTCCCCGGCGTGCCCGTAGTTCTCGGCGGCGTAGAGGCCTCCTTGCGGCGCTTCGCGCACTTCGACTACTGGCAAGACCGGCTGCGCCGCAGCATCCTGCTCGATGCCAAGGCCGACCTGCTGGTGTACGGCATGGGGGAGCTCGCAATCGTGGAACTCGCCGAGCGGCTGGCGGCTGGGAAGGCCATCGCCGAATGCCGCGACATTCCCGGCACCGCGTGGGCGCTGGGCATGAAGACGCCAAGACCCGACATCAAGGTACTCGAGGTGCCGAGTTTTGAGGCCTGCATGGCCGACCCCGCGGCGTTCAACCGGCTCACCGTGCTGATGTACCGCGAGTCGAACCCGAGCTGCGCGGAAGCGCTCGTGCAGGTTCACGGCGACCGGGCCGTATGGTGCAACCCGCCGGGGAGGATTCTCGAAACGCACGAGCTAGACCGCCTCTACGAACTTCCCTACGCCAACGCCGCACATCCGGCCTATCGGGCGCCGATCCCGGCCTTCGAGAGCATTCGCGGCAGCATCACCGTGAACCGCGGCTGTTCGGGGGGGTGCAGCTTCTGCGCCCTGACGCTCCATCAGGGCAAAGACGTGGTCAGCCGCAGCCCTACGAGCGTGATCCGCGAGGTGAAGGGGCTCACCAGTCAGCGCGGGTTCAACGGCGTGATCAGCGACCTCGGCGGTCCGACCGCCAACATGTTCCACATGCGGTGCAACGACGACGCTGCGAACGCCGTGTGCCGGAGGGTCTCCTGCCTCCACCCCGTTCGGTGCAAACATTACGGCACCGACCATCAGCCCTTCGTGGACCTACTCCGCGAAGTCCGCACGCTGCCGGGCGTGAAGCGGGTTTTTGTGAACTCGGGCCTGCGCTACGACCTCGCGGCCCTCGATGGCCAGGTCGTAGAAGAGATCGCCCGGCACCACGTGTCGGGCACGCTCACCACTGCTCCCGAGCATGTGTCGTCGAAGGCGCTCCACCACATGCGAAAGCCGGAGATCACCCACTTCAAGGACTTCATCGAGCGCTTTGAGGCGGCCTCGAAAGCCGCGGGCAAAAAACAGTTCATCGTGCCGTACTTTCAGTGCGGGCACCCTGGTACGGGGCCCGAGGAAGCCATCGAGCTCGCGCAGTACATGAAACGGAACGACCTGCGCTGCCGACAGGTGCAGTTGTTCATGCCCACGCCCGGCACGATCAGTACGGCCATGTACTACACCGGCATCGACCCCTACACGAAGGTGGCCGTTTACGTGGCCCGCGGCCACAAGGAACGAGCGAGGCAGCGAGCCTTGATGTTCTGGTGGAAACAAGAGGAGTGGCCTGCGGTTCGGGAAGCCCTTCAGAGCTGGAACCGCCGCGACCTCATCGGTTCGGGCCCCGCTTGCCTCGTGCCGCCCGGGCCCGCACGCGGAAACTGGCAGCGCGGCCCCCGCCCCGGAGATTCTACGGGGATGGGTATGCAGGTGGAGCGGGCCAGCCGCGAGGAAGTAGACGAAGCGCGCTGGGAGGGGCTGGCGGGCTCGGTGGCGGGGTAGGTCCCACCGGCGCCGCGTCCTGCGCGGCGACACTCGCGAGCTAGTTCTCGGTCACGGGGCTTCTCTCGGCACCCTCTCGATGACCACGGAAAGGATGCGGTCCTCGGAATCGATCACCCGGCTGGCGGGAAGCCCTGCCACGAGCCGCCCGAAGACGGTGTAGCCAAAGTCCAGGTGGGGCTGCGGCGAGGTGGTGATGAACCACTGGCTCCCGCCCGTGTCGGGGCCTGAAAGGGCCATCCCCACGGTGCCTGCGGAGTAGGTCTCATCGGAGAGTTCGTCGGGGATCAGCGTGTCGGAGCCTCCCCAGCCATCGCCCCGTGGGTCGCCCGTCTGAATCACGAAGTCCGACACCACGCGGTGGAAGGTGAGGTCGTTGAAGTAGCCGGACTCGGCGAGGAGTACGAAGTTCCAGACGGTGAGGGGAGCCACCTCGGGGAGGAGCCGGATGCGCAGCTCGCCCCCGGTGGTGAAGACACGGGCCGAGCGCACACGCTCTACCTCCGCGAGCGAGGGCAATCCGCGCGCAGGATGCCGCTTCCTCAGGGGTTCGGAGCCGATGGTGACGCTCAACCGCGGCACCGAATCGGCCAGCTCCGGGAGCCAAAGCCACCGTTTCAGAACCTTCTGGGCTTCGGGGTTGGCCCGGGGCAGCCGGCCCGTGGCGTAGAGCGCGTCGAGCGCACGCACCACCGCGACGGCCGTGGGGCGGAGGGTGCCCTTGCGGCCTACGATCGCGAGAAGCGCCTTCTCCAACGAGGGCTCGGGGTGGAGCTTGGCGGCCTCCGCCGCAGCGGTGGCGATCACCGGATCCTCGGCGGCGAGCAGCTCCGCAATCTCGGGCGTGGTGGGGGACGAGGCTTCGTCGAGGAGTACGCCAGTGGCCGCGCTCCGCAGGCGGGGGTCGGAGTGGTGGATGGCCACCCGCATCAGCCGGGGCCGCGCCGTCATCGCCTCTACGGCGGCCACCCGCACCGCGAGGGGGTACTGTTCCTGTTGGTACTCCGCGAGCGGGAGCGGGAGCGCCTTGCGGACGACCAGCGCGCCCAGCGCGGCGGCGCGCACCGAGGCGGTGCCGTTCTCCAGCGACGCCAGCAGGGCGTGGTCGGGAACATCTGGACACTTCGCGGCGGCCCCAACGGCTTCGGCGCGGACTGCGGGATGGGGGTCGGCCAGCAGGGGACCGAGAAGGTGAGGCACGCATCCGGCCTTGCCCAGTGCACGAACGGTAGCGAGCCGCACTTCGGAGGCGCCGTCTTTGGCGGCGCCGAGGAGAAAGCCCTTGCCTTCCGGCTGAGCGGCAAGGGCACGAACCAACCACGCACGGATGCGCGGGTCCCCATCGGCCAGCGCGAGCGCGCGGATGCGAGCCACATCTTCAGGCGCCGGGGAGACCAGCGCCGTGCGGGAGAGCGCCCACGCGGCGCGGTGGCGCCGCTCGTCGAAGAAGCCAAGGGTGGGCTCCTTCGGCCCGAAGCGTACCGACGGCCCGTGCAGCACCTCGGTGAGAGCGCGCACGACGGCCGCACTCCCGGCTGCTTCCACCTTGCGAACGCCCATGCGCCCGAGCGCCTCAGCCGCGACGGCGGCATGCGCTCCGGCCAGCGCCGCCACCAGCCGCGCCGTGTCTTCCGCCTCTCCGGTGCGGCCGAGCGCCTGCAGGAGTGCGGCCTGCACGACGGGCTCGGTCTCCACCCCCAACCGAGCGCGAATGAGGGCGGCGCCGTCGGGCGCAGCGCCCAGCGCGATGGCAGCAGCCCGTCGCACCGTGGCATCGCTGTCGGCGGAGAGGCCGGCAAGCTCGGTCGACGTGGCGTGGAGCCGCCCAGCGGCGGTGGCGGCCCGAGCGCGGATCGCGGGATCGCTGTCCACGAAGCTCGGGGAGAGCGCCGACACCGGCAACCGGTGCACCTCGACCTGCCAGATCAGCTCCTCGACAGGGCCCGGAGCGGCCAGCGCCCAAGCGGCGATGAGGTGCAAAACGCCCACGTTCGGCGTACGTCACCCGGATGCGCACGCCGGGCAAGCCCCTCGACCCCATTGCCGCCGCCCTCGCGGCGCGCAGCCGCGGGGAGCTCAAATCAGCGGGGGCGTGGCTCGACGGGGCGGGGCTCGGGGCGCGGCGGGAGGTGGTGGAGCGGGCGGTGGCGGGGGGCTCGGAGGCGCCCGACGAGTGGGAGGAACTGGATGGAAGGCGGCTCCTCCGCGCGCTGCTCGCTCGCGGGGAAGCGGCCCAGGTGCGCACCACACCCATCGCTCGTGACGAAGCCTTCCGTTGCCTGAAGTGTGAGCATGACGTGCCGGTGGGAGGCCGCCGCCCGCGGGACCACTGCCCGGTTTGTCTCCACTCGCTGCACGTGGATGTCGTTCCCGGCGACCGAGCCGCGACCTGCTGGGGGCTGCTCGTCCCCGTGGCGATCGACCCGGAACGTAAGGGGATGATGATCCGGTACCGCTGCGCTCGGTGCGGCGAGGAACGGCGCAATCGGGTGCTGGACGATGTGAGCCCTCCCGATTCGCGTGCGGCGGTCCTGGCCCTCGTGCGGGCCCGGTCCCACCCGCCGGAATAGGCGCACCCCGTGCCGATGCGCCAGCTGTGGATCCTGGTCTCCTTTCTCGTGCTCCTCGGGATGGTGTTCTCCACGCTCGACGGCACGCTGGGGCGATTGAAGGGTACCCGGGCGGTCGAGATGCCGGAGCTGGTGGCGCTCGTGGAGAAGGGCAATGTCACGGCGATCACCATTCGCGGCGCCACCATCACGGCCACCACGAAGGCGGGCGAAAAGCTGACCGCGGTGGGCCCCGAACGCTCCGATCACTACGTTGCCTGGTTCACCGAACACGGCGTGGTGCCCAGCTTCAAGCGGACCGAAGAACAGTGGGTTCAGCTCGCTTCCGTCGTGCTCCCCTCGCTCCTCATGGTGGGCGTCGTGGTCTTTCTGTTTCGGCAGATGCAGGCCGCGAACGGTCGTGCCATGAGCTTCGGCAAGTCTCGGGCACGGCTGCAGGCCCAGGGGGGACAGAAGATCACGTTCGCCGACGTGGCCGGCTGCGACGAAGCCAAACAGGAGCTCGAGGAAGTGGTCCTGTTCCTGAAGGACCCCCAGCGGTTCACTCGATTGGGCGGTCGGGTTCCCAAGGGGCTCCTGCTCATGGGGGGGCCAGGCTCGGGGAAGACGCTCCTTGCGCGTGCCGTTGCGGGCGAGGCGGGCGCGCCGTTCTTCAACCTTTCGGGGTCAGAATTCGTCGAGATGTTCGTCGGCGTGGGCGCTTCCCGCGTGCGCGACCTCTTTGAGCAGGCCAAGCGCCAGGCTCCCTGCATCATCTTCATCGACGAGATCGACGCCATCGGGCGAAACCGCGGTGCAAATGTGGGCGGTGGGCACGAAGAGCGGGAGCAGACGCTCAACCAGCTCCTCGTGGAGATGGACGGTTTTGAGCCGCACGACGCGATCATCCTCGTGGCCGCTACCAACCGTCCCGATGTGCTCGATCCCGCGCTGCTCCGCCCCGGACGCTTCGACCGACGGGTAGTCGTTCCAGCGCCCGATCTGCGAGGACGCGTCGGCATCCTCAGGGTGCACGCAGCCCGATCGCCCCTCGCCCCCGAAGTCGACATCGAGCGCATCGCCAAGGGTACGCCCGGCTTCTCGGGCGCCGACCTCGCGAGCCTCGTGAACGAGGCCGCGCTGTTCGCCGCTCGGGAAGGCAAGCCTCACATCGAGCAGCTCGACCTCGACCGTGCGAAAGACAAGGTCTCGATGGGCGCGGAGCGCCGCTCGCTCGTCCTCACCCCTGAGGACCGCCGGCGCACCGCCACCCACGAAGCCGGCCATGCCATCGTGGCGCGATTCACCCCCGGGTGCGACCCGGTGAACAAGATCACCATCGTGCCGCGTGGCTTCGCGCTCGGCCTCACCGAATCGCTGCCCGAAGAGCGCCACACGGAGAGCCGCAGCTTCCGCCTCGCGATGCTGGCGCTGCTGATGGGCGGGCGGAGCGCCGAAGAAGAAGTTTTTGGCGAACAGTGGTCGGGCGCGGAGAACGACCTGCAGCGCGCCACCCGGCTGGCCCGGGCGATGGTGAGGGTGTCGGGCATGAGCGCCGCGCTGGGTCCGGTGGCGTGGGGCTCGCACAGCGACGACGACACCCCCCGTTTCGGCGGGCCGGACTACTCGGCCCGGACGGCGGAGCGCATCGACGAGGAGGTGCGGCGCCTGCTTGATGAAGCGCACGACCGGGCTCGCGAGGTGATCCGCGCCAACCGCGCCGCGCTCGACGCGGTGGTCGAGGCGCTCCTCGAAACGGAGACCGTCAACGGCGAGGAGTTTGAGCGCATCGTGCTCGCCGCCACGCCCGGGCTCGCGGCAACGTGAAGCTGAAGGTGCCCCGTGGGGTGGGCCCCGGGCTCGCGGTGGGAGGGGGCGTGGCGGCCCTCCGCGCCGCGGAGGGCTTGGCCACGGGGAGCTGGGGTCGCGCCGCTACTCCGCTCGGCGAGGTTTCGGCGTGGTTGCCGTGGCAACTCCTCGACAACGTGCGGTCGGGGCGCTCCCCGTTCGACGCCAGCGTGTTCACGGACGGCACCGCTTCGCTGGCCTCCGTCGTGGGCAACCCGGGCCTTGCAATCCTGGAGGCGCCGCTCCACTTCATAGGGAGCCCGGCAGTGGCCGCGGCGGGAGCGGTGCTGCTCCTCGTCGTGGCCAACGCAGTGGCCGGGGGCGTGTACGGGGCCGCGCGGGGTGCCCCGTGGCTCGGGGCCCTCGCAGCGTCGGCCGCCTGGTGGGCTCCCGGGTTCACGGCCGGAACGGGCGCCCAGTGCTGCTTGGCGCCGGGGCTGCTCGCCGCCGGGGCGGGTGCCGATCGTCCACGTTGGGCCGCGGTCTTCACGCTGCTCGGTGCTGTGTGTGCCCCCATTCCCACAGCTGCCGTACTGTTGGGAGCGGGGCTCTTGCCGCAAGCGCTCCTCGCGGTGAGCGGATTGTTGCTTCCGGCTCTGGGCACCTGGGGCGGGGAGGGCTTTGGGGGGGCCGACTTAGCGTGGATAGGCGGGCGTGCGGAGCGTGCGCTCCCGCTCGGGGCGCTATGGGCGCTATGGGCGCTGGGGCGCGATCGAGGGGCCGGACGCGCCGGGGCCATCCTTGCGGGGGGGCTACTTCTCTGGGGGCTCGCGCCCGCGCCCCTCGCGGGCTTCGAGGTGGTGGTGCCGTGGAGTGCGTCCTCGTCACCCATTGCGGCGGCGCTCGCAGTGCTGCTCGCCGCTAGCCTTCCCCACGCTGCGGCGCTCCGGTGGCAGGGCCGGTTCCTCCTCGGCGCGCTTCTGCTCCTCGATGCGGCGGGTCCCGTACTGCGCGGAGGCGCCCGGCTGTGGCATGACGACCCGCCCGTCCCGGCACTCCTGGTCACGATGGCGTCGTCGCCGCGCTCCGCGACCGTGCTGGTGGCACCGGCGGGGCTCTCGCCCGCCGCCGCGGTCCGCCTCATCCCCCATCACCACCAGCTCGCGGCGCGCGCGCCCAGCCTCGACGGTAGGGGGTCGGCCCAGGGGGAGCTCCGCCCCGAACAGGTGCTGTTCACGCTGCGGCAAACCAACGCTCCCCTCGTGTTGGTCTTCGTTTCTCCGGATGCCGGCGAGCGCAGTGTTTGGGCCTCGCGGCTCGGAGCGCCACGTTCGCAGGATGGCGACGCAGCGGTGTGGGCGTGGCCATGAGGCTCATGGGCATCGTGAACGCCACGCCGGACAGCTTCAGCGACGGAGGCCGCTACGATCCGCTCCAACACGGCCTGAGGCTGCACGAGGAGGGCGCGGACAGCGTAGACGTCGGCGGAGAGAGCACCCGCCCCGGAGCGCTCCCTGTGACCGAGTCGGAGGAGCTGGCGCGGGTGCTTCCGGTGGTACGGGGGCTCGTTGCCCGCGGCGTGAGCGTGTCGATCGACACCCGGCACGCCCGGGTGGCGGCGCTCGCCTTGGAAGCTGGAGCCTCGATGGTGAACGACGTGAGCGGCGGACAGGACGTGGAGATGTTCCCGGTCGTGGCGCGCGCGGGCGCCTCGATGGTGATCATGCACATGAAGGGTACGCCAGCAACGATGCGTAAACACTGTGAGTATGCCGACGTCGTAGCGGAGGTGTGGGCCGAGCTCGCCGTGCGCCGTGCCGCGGCCGTCGCGGCCGGTGTGCGGGAGGTGTGGCTCGACCCCGGACTCGGCTTCGCCAAGACCGCCGAGCAGAGCCTCGCGCTGTTGCGGTCGCTGCGGGGGCGAGACAACACCAACGTCCTCGTCGGCGCATCGCGCAAAAGCTTCCTCGGCGTCATCACCGGTCAGACTGTGGCGGCGGAGCGCATCGAGGCTTCCCTCGCCGTTGCGATACACTGCGCTCAGGAGGGCGTGGGGATGTTGCGGGTGCACGATTTGGCCGCCACCCGCCGCGTACTCCTCACCCGGGAAGCGCTGCGATGACCGAGGTCTTGGGCCTCTACATCGGAAACCTCCGGGCCACCGATGTGCTCGACATCCTCATCCTCTGGTTCGTGCTCTACCAGGCGCTCATCCTCCTGCGCGGCACCCGAGCGCTGCGGACCTTGCTCGGCCTCGGCGCCTCCCTGCTCCTCTACGTGCTGGCCGGCGAGCTCGAGTTGTACGCCCTGCATTGGATGTTGGAGAAGTTCCTCGAGTTCTTCCCCCTCGCGGTAATCATCCTCTTCCAAGCCGATATCCGGCGGGGACTGGCCGGGGCCGGTGGGCGCCTATTCCCCGCGTTCGCCAAGGCCGCCGACCAAGGCGCTTCCGAAGAGATCATTCGAGCGAGCTTCCTGCTGGCCAGCCGCCGCATCGGCGCGCTGATCGCGGTGGAGCGCGAAGCCGCGCTCCAAGACTACGCCGACAGCGGAAGCCGGCTCGGGGCGCGAGTGTCCAGCGAGTTGCTGCTCGCGATCTTTCACCCCACCAGCCCGCTGCACGACGGTGCGGTGGTGGTCCAGCGTGGGCAAGTGTTGGCGGCCAAGGTGTTCCTGCCGCTCTCGCTCAGCAAGGACGTGAGCCGCTTTGTGGGGACCCGTCACCGCGCGGCCATCGGACTTACCGAAGAGACTGACGCGGTCGTCGTCATCGTCAGTGAAGAGCGGGGCACGGTGGCGGTAGCGGTGGCCGGCGAGGTGCGAACGGCGAACGACCCGAACGAGCTCCGGCAGCGCCTGCTCGAAGCGTTCGACTCCCAATCGTCTGGGACGAAGAAATGAGCGAACTCCTCTCAGGCTTACGCGCGTCGTTAGGGATGAACCTTGGCTACAAGGCCGTGGCGCTCCTGTTCTCCATGGTGTTTTGGGTGTGGGTGCAGAGCGACCTTCGGGTGGCTGCACGTGCTCGGGTGGCCGTCACGTGGAAGCTGCCCGAGGGCATGGCCCTCGTCGAGCCGCCCCTAGAGCAGGTGTCCGCCGAGATCGAGGGCGTACAGGCCATCATTCGCAGCCTCCCGCACCAGGAACTCACGATTCCGATCGACCTGTCACGAGCAGGGGAGGGCGATGTGTCGATCGACCTCCTCCAGCGCCCGATCTCGGGGCTGCCCTCTCAACTCACGGTGCTCTCGCTCTCGCCGGCCCAACTCCGGGTCACGCTCGATCGGCTCCTGAAGCGCCGCGTAACGGTCACGGCGGCCAGCGTGGGCACGGTGGCGGAAGGGTACCGTCTCGCGGGGATCACCGTTTCGCCGACCCGAGCCGAAGTGAGCGGCGCCGCCTCGGTTCTCCGGGCGTTGGAGAGTGTGAGCACCGAGGACGTCGACGTGGGTGGACTCCGCGAGGATGCCGACGTGATCGTGGGCCTCGCCTCGCTCAAGGGCATCGCACCGGCTGGGCGGGCGGCGAGCTTCACCGTGCATGTCGACGTGGAGGCGGTCCAGATCTCCCGCCGTTTCGAGTCGGTGCCGGTCCTGATCCGCGACTCGCGGTGGTCGAGCCCCCTGGCGGCGGTCGCGGTGGTGTTGACGGGCCCGGAGGAGGCCCTCAACGGGCTGGAATCCGAGGAAGTGAGCGTGATGGTCATCGTGCCCGAGGGGATACAGGCGGGCGAGGCGGAAGCGAGCCGAGGCCGCAACGGGGGCGTTCGGTACGAGGTGGTGCACGGCGGCGGCGAGCAGGTGCGAGTGGAGAGTGTGGAGCCCGCGGTGATTGGTCTGGTGCGGAAGGAGTGACCATCCGCTTCGGCACCGACGGCGTGCGGGGCGAAGCGGGCACCGTCGTGACGGAGACCCTCGCAGCGCAGGTAGGCCGGGCGGCGGTCGCCGCGCTGGGCCCTGATCTCTGGCTGGCGCGCGACACGCGGGCGTCGGGGCCGGCGTTGCTGGCGGCCACCGCGGAGGGCGTTCGCGCCGCGGGGGGCCGGGCCTCCGTACTCGGCGTGCTGCCCACTCCGGGGCTATCGCTCAGAGTGCAGGCGGAAGGCGCCGCGGGCGGACTGATGGTGACGGCGAGCCACAACCCACCCGGCGACAACGGCCTGAAGGTGCTGGGGCGGGGCGGCAGGAAACTCGATGAGGCCTCGCTGAAGCGGCTGGAGGCGGCGCTGGCCGATCCGGCGAGCGACGGGGGCGGGGGAGGGGTGCGGGAGTGTGAAGGGGAGCAGGCGTATGTGGAATCGTTGGTCGCGGCGTTGCCGCCCGGGCGCTGGTTGGCTGGGCGGCGGGTGCTGTTCGACGGTGCCCGGGGGGCGGCCGCGCGCGTGGGGCCGGAGCTGCTCCAACGTCTCGGCGCCGACGTCGTGGTGTTCGAGGGCGAGGACATCAACGTCGGCTGCGGCGCGGTGCACCCCGAGCACGCGGCGGCCGCGATGCGGCGCTCCGGTTGCCACGTGGCTGTGGCCGTGGACGGCGACGGGGACCGCATCGCGCTCGTGGCCGCTGACGGCAACGTGCTCGATGGCGACGCCATCCTCTGGCTCTGCCGCCGGGGCCCGGGGATGGTGGGGACGGTGATGACGAACCTGGGGCTCGAGCGGGCGCTGGCCGGCGAGGGCATCGTGCTCGAACGGACCGACGTGGGGGACGCCCACGTGGCTGCAGCCATGCGATCCAGCGGCTTCCCCCTCGGCGGGGAGCCGAGTGGCCACTTGCTGTTTGCGGAAGGGCCACCGACCGCCGATGCGCTGTTCGCCGGGCTCATGGCCCTCCATCGGAGGCCAGACCTCAGCCTCGACGGGTACCGTCCCTGCGCGCAGGCGCACGCCGCTGTGCGAGGCGCGCGGATGGTGCCGCTGGACCTCGGCTTTGTGGACTCAGCGCGCGCGCGGGTGGTGGTGCGGGCGAGCGGCACGGAGCCGCTGGTGCGCGTGATGATCGAACATGACGATCCGGCGCTTGCTGGGGAGCTCCGAGACCGGGTAGTGGCGCAGCTTCGGGAGCGGCAATGAGGCGCAGGCTGGGCGTGAACGTTGACCATGTGGCCACGCTCCGGCAGGCGCGTCAGGTGCGGTACCCCGACCCGCTGGCCGCCGCTCTGGTGGCCGAGCGAGCAGGCGCCGCGCAGATCACGGTGCATATCCGAGGTGACCGCCGGCACGTTCAGGACCACGACCTGCACCGCCTCGCCGCGTCGGTGCAGACGCTCCTGAACGTCGAGGCCGCCTGCACCGAGGAGATGGCTGCCATCCTCCTCGCAGTACGGCCCCATCGGGTAACGCTGGTGGCGGAGCGGCCAGGCGAGGTCACGACCGAGGGCGGGCTGGACGTGGCGGCGCAGTCTGCGGAGGTCGCCGTCTTCGCCGCACGGCTGGCCGCCGCCGGTATTCACGTGGCCCTGTTCATCGACCCCGACGCGCCCCAGATCGACGCGTCCTGCGTGGCCGGCGTAGACATGGTGGAGCTGAACACGGCTCGGTGGGCGGAGACCGGTGATCGGGCCGAACTGCTGCGGCTGGCCGCGGCGACGGAGCGGGCCCGTTCACGCGGGCTGTCGGTTGCCGCGGGCCACGGCCTCACCCTCCAGAACCTCCGCGAATTGGTGCTCGCGGCGCCCGCCATCGAGGAGTACAACATCGGTCACGCACTCGTGGCCGACGCCGTGTTCCTCGGGCTGGAAACGAGTGTTCGTCGGTACCTCGAGCTCCTCGCCTGATGGAGCGCACCGGGCGCCCGATCTCGTTGGCGGCCGACGTGCGTGCGATGGACGACGCGCTGATCCACGAGGTCGGCATCCCGCCCGGCGTGCTCCTCGAACACGCCGGGCACGCCCTCGCCGACGCCCTCGTCGTTTGGTGGGGAGACCGCGCACCGCCCAGAACGCTCGTCCTCTGCGGCCCCGGCAACAATGGCGGGGACGGCTACGCGCTCGCCGGCGGCAGCGGCGACGTGCTGGCCGGACTCTGCGGGCGCTCCTCGCGAACGTGGCCGCCGACAGCGCGAGCGGAGCCCTCTCCCGTGATCAGCTCGACGCGGTGGCGCTCGCGGGGGCGTGGCTCCACCAAGAGGCCGCGCGCGGGCTGGCGATCGGGGCCACGGCCTCGGAGATCGCAGACCGCATTCCGGCGGTGCGGGCGGGGTGAGGGCCTAGAACCCCCCCCCAAACATCACGTACCCCATGCCCGTTCCGCTGTTCGCTGGGTAGCCGCCGATCAGCAGGTCGTCGCTGCCATCCCCGTTGAAGTCACCGGCGCGGCCCACCGCCGATCCCACTCCGCCTGAGCTGTGGGAGCCGGCGAAGCTCGCATCCGCATCGCTCGCCCGCTTGCTACCGCTGAGCGTGCCCCGGAAGAGGTAGGCCACGCCTGAGCTGGTGCGATCCCCCGTTACCCACGGCGCGCCCACGAGGATGTCGTCGTCGCCGTCGCCATTCTCGTCGCCGATGTAGGCTACCGAGGCCCCGAAGTTTCCGGACGAGCTCTGGCCGGCGATAACCAGCGAACAACTGGTGGCGGTCTTGCTGCCCGTCAGCGGGCCGAAACACCCGTACACTGAGCCCACGCCCCCGCCCTGAGCCGACGCCCCCACGAGCAGGTCGTCGTACCCGTCGCCGTCAAGGTCGCCGCGAATGTCGGCGGAGTTTCCCAGAGCGTCGCTGTTGGCGGCGCCCGTGACGGTGGCCTCGAGGTAGCTGGAGAGCGTGACCACGCCGGCGATCTCGCCCACGTACAGGTACGCGGCCCCCTTGCTGCTCACATCCGTGACGATGAGGTCGTCGGAGCCGTCACCATCCACGTCGCCGCCACTCGCGACGACTCCGTTGTAGCTGACGGCCCCTTCCATCTCGTTGATGCCGAAAATGTCCTTCGAGCTCGAGGTTCCGATCGTGCCATTGTCGATGAAAACGTAGTTTTCCTGAGCACCGACGACGAGATCGGCGTTGCCGTCGCCATTCCAGTCGCCGGATGAGAGGCTCCAGCCGATGTAGTCCCCACCGTTGTTGGTGTTGGTGTAGATGGTGTTGGCGGAGCTGGCGGCTTCGCTGGAGCTCAGCGCGGTGTGGAACAGGTACACGCGCCCGCTGTAGAGGTAGGAGCTGCTCGTGGAGTAGGAGTAGCGCGGGTCGCTGAACGCCACGTCGGCTTCGCCGTCGCCGTCGAAGTCACCGAGCGTGCAGGCGTAGCCGAACTGGTCGCCGCTTGACTCTCCAGTGAACACCACATCGGCATTGGAGTAGGTCTTGTTGCCGCTCACGCCGCCGTAGAACGCATAGCCGGTGCCATCGTTCGAGTAGGTCGGCGCGCCGAAAACCACGTCGTCCATGCCGTCGCCGTCGATGTCGCCGCCGCCGCAAACGGAGAGGCCGAAGCTGCCGGACGAGGGGCCCGTAACGACGAGGTCGGCGGCGGACAGCGAGTACGCGCCCGTGAGCCCGCATCCGTCGCTCGCGTTGTTGCAGTTGTCGTCGATCCCGTTGCCGCACACTTCAGTTTCGCCGGGGTTCACGTTGCGGTCGTCGTCGTCACAATCGTCGGCGGTGATGGCGTAGCCGCTTGGTTCGTCGCACTGCCTCCGAGTACTGCCGCCTATGGCGCCATACCCGTCGCCGTCGGCGTCGACCGTCCACGTGGGAAGGTTGCTACTCGACATGCTGTCGTCTTCGGTGTCCACGAGCCCGTCGCAGTCTTCGTCGCCCCCTTGGCCGTCGCACACCTCCTGCCCGTCGGGATTGGTGCGCGCCGCCTCGTCGTCGCAGTCGTCGGCGTTGTCGACATGGTCGGCCGGCGCATCGCAGGCGGCAGACGTGCTTTCGGGGTCGCCATACCCGTCGCCATCCGCGTCGGCGTAAAGGTGTCGAGAACGACGCCTTCGTCTTCTTCGTCGGCCACGCCGTTGCAGTCTTCGTCGGCGTCTACTCCGTCGCACTTCTCGGTGGCTTCGGGGTGGGCCCGCGCGTCCTGATCGTCGCAATCGTCGTCGTTGGCCACGTAGCCGGAGGGCTTTTCGCACGTGGCTTCTTTGTGTAGGGCGTCGCCAAAACCGTCCCCGTCCTGGTCGCGGTACCACTTGCACGCGTCTGTCCCGCTCGCGCCGGTGTCCGCCGCCGTATCGCCACCGAGGATGCCCGTGCAGGCCAAGGAGAAGCCGAGGATGGGGAGCAGGGAGAGGCCAGGAGCTTTCATGCGACCGCCACGAAGGGGCACACGAATAGGCCACGAGCTACTCGTTGGCAAGCCCTTTCGCCGCTCTCCGTAGCCTCGGCCGGAATCCAGCGCCCAACTCAGCACTGCAGCTCAGGCCAAGCCTCAAGACGGCGCCTCGGGGTTCCGTCGGTTGTACCGCATGCTGCTCGCCAGGGCGACACCGATAAAGCCTGCCCCGATGAGCCCCGTGAGCACCTCCGGCACGTGCACCAGCGCCTGCATGAACATCACAGAGGACAACGCGAGGATCGCCCAGAACGCCCCCGACTCGAGGTAGCGGTACTGGGTGAGTGTGCCCTTGTCGACGAGGAAGATGCACATGCTCCGCATGAACATCGCGCCAATGCCGAGGCCCAGCGCGATCAGCAACAGGTTGGTGGTGAGGGCCAAGGCACCGATCACGCCATCGAAGCTGAACGAGGCGTCAAGCGTTTCGAGGTAAAGAAAGCCTGCGAGCCCGGTACGCACCGCGGTACCGGCTCCGTGGCCCCCGTCGCCCAATAAGGCGCCCACACCGTCGACCGCGATGTAGGTGACCAGACCCGCGATGCCCGCCACCAGAAAGTCGAGCTGGTCGGCCTGCGGGAGTTGCCGCGAAAAACCGTACAGCACCACCATCACCACGCCGAGCTCGACAGAAGGCACGCGGCCCATCTTGGAGAGCGGTCGCTCCAACCAGCTGAGCCAGAAGACGTCCTTCTCCGCATCGACGAAGTGTTTGAGCCCCACCATCGCGAGGAACGCACCACCGAAGGCGGACAGCGAGATGTGGGCGTCCTGGAGCACACGGGCGTACTCGTCGGCTCGGAGATCGCGAGCGACAGGGCGGCCACGGGGCTGATCTGGGCGAGCACGGCCACAATCAGGAGCGGGAAGATCACCCGCATCCCAAACACCCCGATGAGCATGCCCCAAGTGAGGAACCGGCGCCGCCAGACGGCATCCATTCCGCGCAGCACCGTGGCATCGACCACAGCGTTTTCGAAGGACAGACTGACCTCGAGCACGCCCAGCACCGACACGATGAAGAGGGCGCGCAGCGCGCCCTCCACTCCTCCAGAGAGGTAAGCTACCCACGTCGCGAGGCCCATGGCGGCGACGGCAAACAGGATGCTGCCGCGGAAGTATCGCATGGGCGCCAATTGCCGCGTTTGGCGGTGGCGCGCAAGCGCGGATAGCACCCCGCTGTGCGGATTGTGACCCCCGATGCCGATGCCTTGCATTCGCTGGGCCGGGCCGTGGGCGAACGGCTGTTCCACGGCGCGGTGGTGCTCCTCGACGGTCCATTGGGGGCCGGCAAGACGACCTTCGCTCAGGGGGTGGCGGCCGGCCTCGGCGTGCGTGGCGTGGTGCCGAGCCCCACCTACGCGCTCGTTCACGAATACGACGACGGGCGCATTCCGTTGCGCCACGCCGACGTGTACCGGATGGAGCACCCCGACGAACTGGTGTCTGCCGGCTTCGCCGAGCGAGTCGGGGTCGACGGTGCCTGGGTCGTGGAGTGGGCCGGGCGGTTTCCGAACCGCTGGCCGCCTGGGCACCTCGCCGTGACCGTGGAGATCTGCGGGGAGGGGAGGGAGGTGGCGTTTCGGGCGACGAACTCGGCTCACGCGGGCCTGCTTCCTCCTCCTTGACTCCTGCTGTTCCGTGCGCACCCCTCTGCGCCATGACGCCCGCCGTTGTCGCCGACCGAGTGCTGCTCCGTGCCGACCGCGCGCTCGACCCGCTGCGCCTCCGCACGCTCCCCCTCCAGCTCGGGGAAGGCGCCACGCGCCTGCTGCTCGCCGTTCTCTGCGTCGGGGCCTTTCTCCTCTTGCTCCTGCCGGCCACTCCGCCCACCTTCCCCAACCGTGTGGTCTTCGCGCCGGGATTGGGTTGGGTGGACGCCAACGGGGTGCCGGGCCTGTCGCCTGCGGTAGAGGATGGAACGTTCCTGACGTGGGCGGTGAGGGGGGAAGGGCAGGCGGCGCCGCCCGCAAGGCCGGCCGCCAGCGCCTCCGTGGTGCCCCCCGACGAGGCGGTTCCGCACGCGCTTGCCGTGGGGGTGCGCCTCTCCCTGAATGAAGCCACCCTCGCCGAGCTTGAGTCCCTGCCCGGCGTGGGCCCCGTACTCGCCAGCCGGATCGTGCAGGCGCGCCCGTTTG
>CANKOI010000044.1 GCA_947484175.1 Deltaproteobacteria bacterium | reverse complement strand
GCGAAGGAGCAACGGCTGGTCGACAACCATGGAGGCTTCTTCGAGGCCCTCGACGACGCACGCCTTCGCGCCGGCATGGACCCCAAGGCGCCCTACACACTCGTCCTGATGGACCCGTGGAGCGGGCCCACCTCCCTCCCCGGAAGGGTCGCTCACATGGGCCGCCTCCTGAAGGCCGCAGCGGCCCCAGAGATCGCGGTCCCGGCGGAAGTGAGCCGGTTCTGGCAGCTCAGCGCCCTTCGGGACACCCGCGTTTTCGCCCTGATGCCCTACCAGCTGAGCGTCCGTTGACGAGTTCGGCACATTCCGCGCGCATCCTGGTCTGCGACGATGACCGGGCGGTCCGCAGTGCGCTCACGGTGAACCTCACGAAGGCCGGCTACGTGGTGACCGTTTGCGAGAGCGGCGAGGAAGGCCTCGAACGCCTGCGCGCGGAGCCGTACGACGTGCTGCTCACCGATGTGAAGATGACCGGCCTGACCGGTCTCGAGCTGCTCTCCGAGGTGCGCACCCACTGGCCGGACACCCGCGTCGTGGTCATGACCGGGTTCGGGTCGGTAAGCGACGCTGTGGGCGCCATGAAAGCGGGCGCCGCCGACTATCTGATCAAACCGATCGGCCGCGACGAGCTGCTGCTGCTCCTTGAACGAGCCCTGGAGAGCCGGGCGCTCGCGCGCGAAGTCCAACGTCTCCGGCGCGAGGTCGACGCTCGCTACGGGTTTGAGAACCTCATCGGCGTCACCCCCGTGATGCAGGAGCTCTACGAACAGGTCAACGCAGTGGCCGAGTCAAGCACGCTCGTGCTCATCCACGGGGAGACCGGCACGGGGAAGGAGCTGATCGCTCACGCCATCCACTACCGGAGCCCCCGGGCACGCGCGCCGCTCGTGGTGGTGAACTGTGGAGCGCTACCTGAGAACCTGTTGGAGTCGGAGTTGTTCGGGCATGAGAAGGGAGCCTTCACGGGTGCCACGCGAACGCACCAGGGAAAGTTCGAACAGGCCGACGGCGGAACGCTCTTTCTCGACGAGATCGGGGAAATTCCAGCCAGCGTGCAGGTGCGGCTCCTTCGGGTCTTGGAAGGGGGCAGCATCACGCGCGTAGGCGGCGAGCGCCCCGTAAAGGTGGACGTCAGGGTGATCGCGGCCACCAACCGCGATTTGCGGGCCGACGTGAAGTCCGGAGGGTTTCGCGCCGACCTTTTCTATCGGCTGAACGTCTTTCCCATCCGCCTCCCCGCCCTGCGCGAGCGGGTCGACGATATCTCCCTGCTCGCCGAGCACTTTCTCGGCCGCTTTGCCGAGCGCCACCGCCGCCAGGCTCCCACGCTGCACGAAGACGCGCTCCGCACCCTGCGATCCTGGCGTTGGCCGGGCAACGTGCGCGAACTGGAACACCTCATGGAGCGAACGCTGCTGCTCAGCGGCGGCGGCGGCCTGATCCGCAGCATCCACCTTCCCGACGAGGGCGACCTCCCCACGACGGGCACCGGCGGCTCCGACGACCCCCTCGACGAGCTCGACGAAGGCGGCCTCCCTGCGCTCTTGGACCGGTGGGAGCGCGGGCTGATCGTGGCGGCGCTGGAGGCGGAGGGCGGGGTGCAGGCGCGCGCCGCCCGACGCCTCGGCATCAGCCGCAGCAACCTGAACTACCGCATCGGCCGGCTCCGGGTCACGCTTCAGGATGTGAAGTTCGGATAGAGCGGCGGGTCACGGGTCGAAGTAGAGCGCACGAAGCTCATCACACGACAGCCGGCGAACCTCGTCACTGGCCTCGGTGCACGCGGCACTCGCGACGTCCACTTGGCGCAGCTCCATCTGAACCCGCTGCTCCTCCCACTGGGCCCGGCAGCGATCGCCCCACGCCACACGGGTGGCCGCGTCGAAATCCTCCCATGTCGCGCCCCACTCAGCGAAGCAGGGCTCAAGCGCCTGAGCCGTCGTGGCGCACAGCTGGTAACAACTGTCGGCACCGCAGCCGAGGAGTACGAGGAGCACCATCGGGGGACCAGCGGAAAAGCTGGTGGCCGGGGACGGGATCGAACCGCCGACACGGGGATTTTCAGTCCCCTGCTCTACCAACTGAGCTACCCGGCCAAGAGCGCACCGCTCCTATGCGCGCCGCACAGCCCCGTCAAGATCACGCACCGGGGTCGAGCCGGAGCGTCACGGGGCCCACGAGGCGTGCCTGGCAGGCGAGTCGCTGACCCGGAGAGTCGAGGAACGGCTCTTCCACCGGATCGCACGGCGAGAGCTCACCGGAGAGCACCCGCACTCGGCAGGTGTTGCAGCCCGCGAACCCGCCACAGGCCGCCTCGATCGCCACCCCACCGGCCTCCGCGACCTCCAAGACGGTGTCGCCGATCGCGCCAGCAAGGCAGAGCCCGAGGTCCGCAAAACGGACCTCCATCCGCTCTACACGTCGAAGCTAGTGCCGCAGCCGCACTTTCGCTTCACGTTCGGGTTCTCGATGTGAAAGCCCGCACCGATCAACTCGTCTTTGAAATCGATCTCGGAGCCCCGAAGGTACTCCTTGTGCAGCGGGTTCAGGAAGACGGCCACCCCGTCGAACGTGTAGACCTCGTCATCGGGCTGCGCGGCCTCCTCGAACTCGAGCTGGTAGGAGTAGCCAGAACAGCCGCCGCCCTGAAGGCCAAAGCGCAGTCCGAAACCCTCCATCCCGTTCTCGGTGAGCATGCGCCGGATGTGCTTGACCGCGCCAGCAGTGAGCTGCACAGTGGGTGCGTTGAGGTCGACGACCGGCGAAAACTCGAGTGCGGGTTGTGCGTCCATGATTACTCCGTAGCCGGAATGGGCCTGCCGCGCATAGTGTAATCAACAACGCCCGCGCCGCTTGGTTAGCCAGCCCACCGTGCGCGTACTCGTCGTCGACAATCTGGACAGTTTTACCCACTCCCTCGTGCAGATCCTGCTTGTGCTCGGCACGGACGTGGAGGTGGTCCGCGATGGACTGCCCTCCGATGCCGCTCGGTACGATCTGATCCTTCTGTCTCCTGGCCCTGGGCGCCCCGAAGAACATCTGGGGACCGTCGGGGCCCTCACCGGCCTCCCCGCGCCAATCTTCGGCGTCTGTTTAGGCATGCAGGGCATCGCGGAGCGTTTTGGCGGCCGCTTGGTCCCCGCGCGCGAGCTCGTGCATGGGCGGACTCGGCGAGTCATCCACACCGGCGAGTCCTTCTTTGCCGGCCTCCCCTCCCCGTTCTCCGCCACCCGCTACCACTCCCTCGCCGTGACCGACCTCCCCGAGGAGCTCACGGTGCTGGCCCGCGCCGAGGACGGCGAGGTGATGGCGCTGCGCCACCGCTCCCTCCCCATCGGGGGGGTCCAGTTTCATCCCGAGTCGGTGCGCTCCCAACACGGCCAGCAGCTCATGGCGAACGTACTCCGAGAGTTCGCCGGGGCCCCGGTGCGCTGATCCTGAAGCCTCACTTCTTGCGACGGCCGCCGCGCCCCACTTCGCCGGCGACACGGTCGAGCAGCCCGTTCACGAACGCACGCGACTCGGCGCCGCCAAACCGTTTGGCGAGCTCGATGGCCTCGTTGATGGTGACACTCGCCGGGATGTCGGGCCGCTGCAGAAGCTCCCACGTGCCGAGGCGCAGAATGTTTCTGTCCACGGTCGGCATGCGCGGGAGGCGCCAGTGTTCACTGGCGGCTTCGATGCGTGCGTCGATCGCTTCGCGTTGCTCCATGACGCCTCGCACCAGCTCGGTGGCGAACTCGGTCTCCTCAGGCCCAACGGGCTCATCGAGCCCCTCCCCCAACGCGTCGAGCTGGCTCGACCACAGGCCGGCGAGGGCCGCGGGTGCGGCTGTCCCGGCGATGTCGGCGGCGTACAGGGCCTGCAGAGCGAACTCTCGCGCGCGGCGCCGACCGGGGCGGAGGGTCACTCGAGCTTCCGCAAGAGATCCACCATTTCGATTGCGCTGAGGGCCGCTTCCGCGCCCTTGTTGCCCATCTTCGTGCCGGCCCGCTCGATCGCCTGCTCGATGTTCTCGGTGGTAAGCACCCCGAAGATGACCGGCACGCCCGACGAAAGGCCGGCCGCCCCGATGCCCTTGGCCGCCTCTCCCGCCACGTGTTCGAAGTGAGCCGTACCGCCGCGGATGACACAGCCCAGCGCGATCACGGCGTCGTAGTCGCCACTCTCTGCGAGTCGTTTGCAGATCAGACCCAACTCGAAGGCGCCAGGCACGCGCACGATGTCGATATTGGCATCCTCCGCCCCGTGGCGCAGCAGCGTGTCCACCGCACCGGCGACCAGCTTCTCTACGATGAAGTCGTTGAAGCGCGCGGCCACGAGGGCGTAGCGCCCCCCTTTGTCTACCAGCTTTCCTTCGAGGATACGGGGCAAGGCTTACTCCTGCGCGCCGGCCGGCCCGAGCAGGTGCCCGAGCTGGGTGCGGCGAGATTCGAGAAAGCGACGCCTATCCGGGTGCGGCGCGATGGCCAGCGGTACGCGCTCCGCCACGGTGAGCCCGAAACCCTCAAGCCCCACGATCTTGCGAGGATTGTTGGTGAGCAGCCGCAGCCGCCGCACACCGAGATCAACCAGCATCTGTGCGCCCGTACCGAGTTCGCGGAGGGCATCCGGGGCACGGGGCGCCGCGGACTCGGGCGTGAGGTGTTCTCGCATCCGCTCGAGAAGCGCGGCATCGCCGCCGCCGTCGAGGTGCAAGTAGAGCAACACGCCGCGGCCTTCGGCGGCGATGGCCGCGAGCGCGGCGTCAATCTGGGCCGCGCTGTCGCTGGTGAGCGCCTTGAACACGTCGGCCGGACCCGCCGCGGTCTGCACCCTCGTGAGCACCGGCGCATCCCCCGAAAGGTCCCCCCGTACCAGCGCTAGGTGCAAGCCGCCGCCCGTGGCGCGGTACACCCGCGCCCGGAACTCCCCATGGTCCGGCGTGGCGATCACGGTATCGATCTCACACTTCACCAGCCGCTCGTGAGTGAGCCGCCAACGAATAAGGTCGGCCACCGCCACGATGTGAATGCCGTGCTGCTCGCCGAAGAGCTTCAGCTCGGGAAGGCGGGCCATGGTGCCATCGGCGTTCATGATTTCGCAGATCACCCCGCTGGGCGCGAGGCCGGCGAGGCGCGCGAGGTCCACGCTGCCTTCGGTCTGGCCGGTGCGCACGAGTACCCCCCCGTCGCGCGCCCGCAAGGGGAAAACGTGGCCCGGCGTAACGAGGTCGTTGCCGCCCTTCGTAGGGTCGACCGCTACGCGACACGTGCGCGCCCGATCGGCGGCCGAGATTCCGGTACTCACGCCCTCTCGCGCCTCGATCGAGACGGTAAACGCTGTCGAGAACGGCGACTTGTTGTTCGTGGCCATCATCGGGAGCGCGAGTGCGTCCACGCGCGCCTCGGTGAGGGTGATGCAGATGAGCCCCCGTGCGTGAGTGGCCATGAAGTTGATGTGCTCGGGAGTCACCAACTCACTGGCGAGCACGAGATCGCCTTCGTTCTCCCGATCTTCGTCGTCCACGAGGATCACCATCCGGCCCGCCCGGATGTCGATGATCGCCTGCTCCACACGCGCTTCGGGGCTCGGGGCCATCACTTCGAAGTTCATCTCGACTCCTTCAAAAATCCGTTCGCCTGCAAGACCTGAAGCAGGTTCGTTTCGGCTGGCGGCGACGCGCCGAGCCATGGAGACAACATCTGGCGCACATAGCGGGCCACGAGGTCCACTTCGATGTTGACCGCGGTGCCAACGAGGATGCCGCCGAACTTGGTGACCGAGGCGGTGTGGGGAATGATGCCGACCACCAGTCGGTCCCCCGCGGCCCGGTTCACCGTCAGGCTTACGCCGTCGATCGTCACGCAGCCTTTTTCTGCGACATACACACCCAGACCTTCTGGTACTTCAACCTCTACTTCAACGAATCCAGGGCGGTGGTCCACCCGAACAATTTTGCCAATTCCATCGACATGCCCTGTTACCAAATGCCCGCCGATCCGATCCGTGGGTAGCAAGGCGCGTTCTAGGTGAACACGGAAGCCCCGTGCGCAGTCAGCTAAGGTGGTTCGCCTTCGGGTTTCCTCCCCCGTGGTCACCTGGAACGCCCTGCCTTCAACCGCCTCCACCGTGAGGCACACTCCGTCGTGCGAGATCGACTCGCCGCGTTGCAGGTCGTTGAACTCAGCCTCCACCCATAGTACGCGGCCCGTTCCAGCCTTGCGTGCCGAGCGGACCGTTCCGACTGCTTGAACGAGCCCCGTGAACATCGGCGGCGCATACCGCACTAGGGCGCGGGCGGCCACGGCAGCGGCTCAGCACGGGGTGGTTCACCCGCGTTCGAGAGCCAGTCGCAGGTCGTCACCCACGCGCTCTACGAGGTCGATCCGGAACGAGGGTGCCTGGGCGAGCGCGTAGCCTGGTCCCGCCAAGAAGCCCGGGCCGCCGGCGAGCACCCGCGCGTTCACAAACAGCTCGAGGCGATCGGCGCAGCCCGCGTCGATGAAGCTGCGGTGCACATGCGCGCCTCCGTCGACAAGCACGCGATGGAGCCCGCGGGCCGCGAGATCCCTCAGCACCGACTGGAGGTCTACCCCGGAGGGTCCGCTCGGCACACGAATGAGGGTGGCGCCGGGAAGGCCGCGTTCGGGCGCCTCTGTCGCGCAGTACACCAACGCAGTGCCTCGGCGCAACACGGCCGCCCCCGGCGGCGTTCGTAACGAGGAGTCCAGCACCACCGGCACGGCATCGCGGCCGCCGGGAATCCGCGTGGTCAACTCCGGGTCGTCGGCGAGTACAGTACCCACGCCCACGACGATGGCATCGTGCTGATCGCGCAGCCGGTGGCTCAGTTCGCGTGCGGCGGGCCCCGTGATCCAGCGCGCCTCCCCCGTTGAACTCGCAATCCGCCCGTCGAGGGTGATTGCCGCCTTCAGCGTTACCTCCGGGAGCCCCTCGGTGTGGGCCCGGATGAACCCCAGCATCAGGCGGCGGCACTCGGCCTCACGGGTGCCCACCACGACGTCGAGCCCCGCCTCCCGGAGCTGTGCAATCCCTCGGCCGGCCACCAGAGGAAAGGGGTCGATGGTTCCGATCACCACGCGCGACACCCCCGTGCGGAGGATGGCGTCGGTACAGGGGGCCGTACGACCGTGATGGCAGCAGGGTTCCAGCGTGACGTACATCGTGGCGTCGTGCAGCTTCACTCCGGCCCGATCGGCGGCGGCGAGGGCGTAGGGCTCCGCGTGCGCCAACCCTGGCGGTTGGGTCCAGCCCTCCGCGACCACTACGCCATCCTGCACGATCACGGCCCCCACGGGCGGATTTGGGGTGGTGCGGCCAAGGCCGCGACGGGCGAGATCGAGCGCCAGCCCCATGAAGCGGTCGTCGTTTCTCACCCCTCCCGCCTCCGCTCCAGCAAGGGCTGAAGCACGGCGAGGAAATCGCTGGGAGAGGTGATCTCGTGGTACACCGACGCGAAGCGTAGATAGGCTACGTCGTCGAGCTTTCCGAGCTCCAAAAGTGCAAGATCACCAATCTCCCGAGTCTCGACGTCTCCGGAGCGGCGCGCCAGTTCGGCCTCCACCCGAGCACAGGCAGCATCGAGCTGCTCCTCGGCGACGGGGCGCTTCCGGCACGCGAGGCGAAGGCCAGCGAGAAGCTTGTCGCGATTAAAATGTTGGCGGCGACCATCACGCTTCAGCACATCTGGAAGGCGAAACTCTACCCTTTCGAATGTGGTGAACCGAAACTCGCAGCGCTGGCACTCACGACGACGCCGGATGCTGTCCACGGCCTCGCGGCTGTCGACCACCCGGGTGTCGCCGTTTTGGCAGCTCGGGCAGTCCACCGGCTACCCCAGCCCCGGGACCGGGAATCGTGCGCTCAATGCGTGCACGTCTGCGCGGATTGCGGAGAGCCGACCGTCGTCAGAATGGTGCTCCAGAACGTCGGCCATCCATCCGGCCACAAGGGTAGCCTCGGCCACTCCGAGCCCGCGCGTGGTCATCGCAGGAGTGCCGACGCGGATCCCGCTGGTCACAAACGGGCTGCGCTTCTCGTTGGGGACGGTGTTCTTGTTCACGGTGATGCCCGCTTTTCCCAGAGCGATCTCGGCGTCTTTGCCGCTGGTCTCGCGCGAGGAGAGGTCGAGCAGCAGGAGGTGGTTGTCGGTGCCGCCGGACACCAGGCCAAAACCCCGGCGGGTGAGCTCAGCAGCCATGGCCTGAGCGTTGTCGAGCACCGCCTGCGCGTACACCCGGAAGGAGGGTTGGAGCGCTTCCTCGAACGCCACAGCCTTGGCGGCGATGATGTGCATGAGCGGGCCCCCCTGCGAGCCCGGGAAAACCGCGCTGTTCAGGCCCTTCATCAAGTCCTCACGAGCGAACGCCACGCCGCCGCGCGGCCCACGCAGCGTCTTGTGCGTGGTGGTCGTCACGTAGTCGCAGTGGCCGAAGGGGGTGGGGTGGAGCCCTGCGGCCACGAGGCCCGCGACGTGCGCCATGTCGGCGAGGAGCAAGGCGCCCACTTCATCGGCAATGGTGCGAAACCCCGCGAAGTCCCAGTGTCGGGGGTAGGCACTCGCGCCCGTCACAATCATCTTCGGGCGCTCCCGAAGGGCCAACTCCCGCACCTGATCGAGGTCGATGCGCCCACGGTCGTCGACCTTGTAGTGCACGGCCCGGTACAGCTTTCCCGAGCTGTTCGCAGGGGAGCCATGGGTGAGGTGGCCGCCGTTGCTCAGATCGAGGCCGAGGAGCGTATCTCCCGGCTTCAAGGCTGCCAGATAGACCGCGCCGTTGGCCTGGGCGCCCGAGTGGGGCTGCACGTTGACGCCTTCGCTGCCCGCGAACAAGCGCTTCACCCGCGATCGGGCGAGCTCCTCCACCTCGTCGACCACTTCGCAGCCGCCGTAGTACCGCTTGCCCGGCAAGCCCTCGGCGTACTTGTTGGTGAGCGCGCTCCCGGCGGCCTCCATCACGGCTGCCGACACGTAGTTCTCGGAGGCAATCAGCTCGATATCTTCTCGCTGACGTACCCCTTCCCGGGCGATCAACGCGGCCACTTCGGGGTCTTGACGAGTCAGGGTCACAGGCGGCTCCGCGGGCGCGCGGGGGCCTAACCCGATCCCCTGGTCACCCGCCGAGCTGCCCCATCTTTGCCACCCGTCCGGCGTGGCGACCGCCCTCGAATCGGGCGCTCAGGAAGGTGTCGAGCAGCTCCGCGGCGAGGCCCGCGCCCACGACGCGCTCCCCGAGGCAGAGCACATTCGCGTCGTTGTGCTCCCGCGTGGCGTGGGCGGTGAAACTGTCGCTCACCACCGCAGCACGCACACCGGGAACCCGGTTGGCCGCCATCGCCATCCCCTGGCCGGTGCCGCACACGAGCAGGCCGAACTCGGCTTCGCCGGCGGCCACGGCCCGAGCCACGAGAAAGGCGTAGTCGGGGTAATCGCAGCTCGCCGTGGAGTCGGTGCCCGCGTCCACCACCTCGTGCCCCTGGCCCCGCATTCGCTCCACGAGCACGCGCTTCAGCGACAGCCCACCGTGATCCGAACCGGCAATGATCTTCATGGGTACCTCGCTGCGGCATCGTAGCCCGGCAGGTGCCCCCACTCACCCCCCGAGCGCACCAGGCGCCACGACGAGGCGACAGGGCCCAGTCGCCCCCCCTTCACAGTCGGCACGTTCATCGTCCAGCCAGAGGACGATGCGTTCGCCCACGAGCACGTTCACGCCTTCCGCAAGTCGGGGCTCCCCGGTGAGCGTGATGCGGCCGGTCTTCCCGACCAGCTCGGCACGGCTCGCCTCGGCGAGCCGTGCGCCCCTCTCCACCCTCACGCCGCCGCTGGCCACGACCGTTTCGATCGCATCTGCACCTGCGTACACCACATCCAGCGTGGAGCAGCGCATCGTCACGTCGCCGCGAGTGGCAATCACGTTGCCCTCGAAGTGCGCCGTGCGCCCCTTGAGGTCCCACGAGGAGCGCGCCGCCACGATCTCCAGTTCGGGGCCGGTAGGGGCGCGCGCTGACACCCGAGTTCCGGTCGCCTGCACGCCGCTCCCCGGTTCTCCCTCAGCGCCCGCGAGGTGCACCTCGTACGCACCGTGCTCACTGCGCGCCTGCACCGTCACCCCTTCCGCCACCACCTTCGCCGGAAGCGGTTCCAGCGCCGCCGATGCACAAGCCGTCGCCGCCCAACAGAGGGTGACGCGGCCCGCGCGCACGCTACTTGGCCTCGAGCGTTGCCGTCGCCGTTTCGGGCCGCCCCGCCGCCGCCACACGCAACTGCCGATCGACCGCCGCCCGCACAAACGCAGAGAAAAGTGGATGGGGATCGAGCGGGCGAGACTTGAACTCGGGGTGGAACTGGCACGCCACGAACCAGAGATGCGAGGCCAGCTCGATCATCTCCACCAGCTTGCCGTCGGGGCTGCGACCGGAAAGGGACATCCCGTGGGAAAGCAGCAGCTCGTGGTAGCTGGGGTTCACCTCGTACCGATGCCGGTGGCGCTCGCTGATGCGGGCGTTGCCGCCGTAGATGGAGTGGGCCCGCGAGCCCTCGGCCAGCTCGCAGGGGTAGGCGCCGAGGCGCATCGTGCCGCCGAGGTCCGTCACGTTTCGCTGGGCATCCATGAGGTGGATCACGGGGTTCGGCGTGGCGGGGTCGAACTCGCTGGAGTTGGCCGCGATGCCCGCCACCGAACGCAGGAACTCCACGACGGCGAGCTGCATGCCCAGACAGATGCCGAAGAAGGGCAGGCCAGACTCGCGGGCGTAGCGGATCGCCGCCACCTTGCCGTCGGTACCGCGGCTGCCGAATCCACCGGGGATCAAGACGGCTTCGCAGCCGGCGAGCGCCGCGGCCACATTGCTCGCGTCGAGCTCCTCACTGTCGAGGTACCGCAGCTCCACCTTCGCTTCGTGAGCCACTCCGCCGTGGGCGAGCGCTTCGTTCAGCGACTTGTAGGTATCGACGAGGTGTACGTACTTGCCCACGACGGCGATGCGCACGTGATGTTTGGGGTTCGCCGCGCGGCGGACATACTCGGCCCAGTGCTCCATGTGAGGGCGTGGTGCGAAGAACGAGAAGCGGCGCAGGATTCGGTCGTCCAGAGCCTGCTCGTGAAACACCACGGGGAGGTCATAGATGTTCTGAACGTCGTGCGCGCTGATCACATCATCCACGCCCACGTTGCAGAAGCTCGCGATCTTCTGCCGAAGCTCGCGCGGAATCGGCACCTCGCAACGGCAGATCAGGATGTCGGGCTGGATGCCACAGCTCAGGATCTCCTTCACGGAGTGCTGCGTGGGCTTCGTCTTCATCTCGCCGGCGGCCTTGATGTAGAAGACGGGCGTGACATGCACGTACGCCACGTTCTCCACCCCGAAGTCGGCGCGCGCCTGACGGATGGCCTCCAGAAAGGGCAGCCCCTCGATGTCGCCGACGGTGCCACCCACCTCCACGATGCACATGTCAGCGCCGTCTACACCCTCCTGGATGAGCCGCTTGATCTCGTCGGTGACGTGGGGAATCACCTGAACCGTGCGCCCGAGGTAGTCGCCTCGCCGCTCGCTATCGAGAACGTTGCGGTACACCCGCCCGGTGGTGAACGAGTTGCGCTGCGTCATGCGGGTGGACACGAACCGCTCGTAGTGGCCGAGGTCGAGGTCGGTCTCGGCGCCGTCCTCGGTCACGAAGACTTCGCCGTGCTGGTAGGGCGACATCGTGCCGGGATCGACGTTCAAGTACGGGTCGGCCTTGATGTTCATCACCCGCAGGCCGCGCGCCTCCATGATCGCCCCGATGGCCGCGGCGCTCAGGCCCTTTCCGAGCGAGCTCAACACCCCGCCGGTCACGAACACGAACTTGGTCTTCATCGCGGTGCCCCCCACCGCCTCCGGGGCTAACCCAACCGAGCCCGCCGGGCGGCGACGATCTCACGAACGCGGGCAAGATCGGTCGCAGTATCGACCGAAGGGCCAGGTGCGGCCACCTCGACAACCCGAATCGGCACGCCGTTTTCGAGCCACCGGAGTTGTTCTAGCCGCTCCGATTGTTCGAGCGTCGAAACTGGCAGTCGAATGAGCCGCTCGAGAACCCCGGCCCGAAAGGCGTACACCCCAACATGCACCCGCCACGGGCCGCCCGTGGGAATCGGCGAACGCGAGAAGAAAAGCGCCCGCTCGCCGGCCCCTGTCACCACCTTCACCCGCTCGGCAAGCTCGGCCTCCGCGGGCTCGAGCGGCGCTGCGGCCGTCCCCACATCGAAGCCGTGGCCGGCGGAGCCCGTGAGCGAGGCCGCCACAGCGCGCAACGTTTCCACCTGCACGAGCGGCTCGTCGCCTTGCACGTTGAGCACCACGTCGGCCGGCCACGCTAGGCGGCGAACGGCTTCCGCCACGCGTACCGTCCCGTTCGGCGCCTCGCCCGTCAACACAGCCTCCCCACCCGCTGCAGCCACCACCCGGGCGATCTCCTCGTCGTCGGTGGCCACCACCAGCCGGTCGAAGCCTGCCGCATGTACGGCGGCCCACGTTCGCACGACGAGCGGAACGCCCCCCACATCGGCGAGCATCTTTCCCGGCAACCGGGTGCTACCCCGCCGAGCGGGAATCACCGCGAGTACGCGGGCCACGGTTCAGAAGACGACGCAGTCGTCGGAGCAGCCATCGTGCTCGCCGGCCGTGTTGCCGCTGAGGTCGTTCGCACCGCAGTAGGAGAAGACCACCGACGAGCAGGCCATGCCGTAGCCATTGTTGCCCGTCAGCGCGTTGTCTTCCACCCAAGCGGTCAGCGAGCCCAACGTCACGCCGTGAGTGTCGGCGCTCGAGACATTCACCCCCTCCAGCAGGAAGGTGCCGTTCTGCACGTACACGCCTTCCAACGTGGCGCCGACGATCACCGAGTCTTGAAGCGAACCGATGTGCTCCAGCGGGGTGGTCATCCACGTGGAGGTGGCGGAGTCGTAGTAGCTGTTCTCCCCCGTAGCGTAGAAACCATGCGAACCGGCGTCGAGCACCGAAAGTTCGCTGACCGCCCATTCGGCAAAGCCCGTCAAGCTCACGCCGGCTCCGCCGGCTACGCCGATCTCCACGTCGGTGAGCAGCGCGTAGCCCGCGTCTGCCGAGTTCGCGTCGAGCTGAATGCCCGCGTAGGCGGTGGAGCCGATGTCCATGCCCTCGATCTCGAGCTCGGGCGCGTAGTGGCCCCAGTAGGCGTACAGGCCGTAGCCGCCGCTCGACTCCACGCTGAGGTCCACGATCTCCAGCGTGGCTTCCTGACCCTGCACCACGGTGGAGTACGCGTTGCCGACGCTCACGTTCTTCAGCGACATCCCGCTGGGGAGCGCCGTCTCCGTGTACGTGTCGGCGATGCCGTCGGCGTCGGTGTCGCTCCAGTATCCGTAGTAGTACCCGTACGACTCAAACACGGGGTTGCCGTAGCTGGCCTCGTAGCTGTAGTTGAGCGTTTCCGTGCCATCCGCGGCCACGTAGTATGAGGCGTAGCCGTAGGAATACGGCCGGGTGTCCCCGATTCGGAAGTCTTCCACCTCGACGTACCCGTAGGTGGCATACACGGCCTGCCCGCCGAAGTCGTCCGCCGCGTTGTCCTTCACCACCACCGGGTCGCTCGGGTCGCCCTGATAGGCCTGCACGAGGGTGCCGTTGTAGTCGTTCCACGAGTTGCCACGGATGTCGCACCCGCTGATCTCCACGACCACCGAGATGCCGCCGCCGGTGAAGGTGTTGTTGCTGATCTGGCAGGCCGTGCCGTAGGTCGAGGTGACGTCGCGGCCCTGGTTGGTGTACTCGTAGCGCGTATAGGCACCGGGATTGCTGGTGTCTTCGTAGGTGTCGATGTCGGTCACCCTCGTGTCCACGAAGCTGTTGCCGTCGAGGATCAGCGCGCCCGAGTAGTTGAATACGGCGCCGTAGTCGGTGCCGGAGCCGAATGTGTTTCCGCTCCCCACCAGCGTGCTCTCGTACGAGATGATCCCCGCGCACTCCGCGGCGCCGAGGGTGGACGCGGCCACGTCGGCCGTGGACTGCACCAACGACAACCCCCAGCCCTCGCTGCCCACAATCGTGGAATTCACCATCGTCAATTCGGAGAGCTCGAACACCGCGGAGGTGCCCTGATTCACGTAGCCGTAGCAGGGTTGGGTGTTCGCGGCGTCGGGCTCACGGTGTCCCGTCACGCTCAGCCCGTCGACAGCAGCCACCACGTTGCTCGCGAAAAGGCTCCAGCGCCCGTTGTTGTCGAGCGAAGTGTCGGTGATCGACAGGTTCATCTCGCCAGACGCCTTGTACGGCACCAAGTAGACGCCGTAGTTCTCGTAGTCGGCGATGCTGACACCCGAGAGGCTCAGCTCGGGCGCCGCCACGAGGATGCCCCCGCACCACCCCGCAAACTCGGTGTAGCCCGCCGAACAGGAGGTGAGCCCCGTGGTTGCGCCTCCGTTCAAGAGCACGTTTGTATCGGTGATCGCAACGGGCCCGGAGGACGTTGAAGCGTAGATTCCCTGAGACTGCGCGCCGTAGATCGACACGCCCGTGGCGGTGAAGACGGAGTCGAACGCCAGCACGCCGTAGGCCGCGTCATTGATGACGTCGCCATCCATCGTGAGCGAACCATCCTCCACCCAGAAGCCGAACAGCTCGGTGGCACTCACCTGGTTCTGCATCGTGGAAACGGTGCTCTTCTGCGCGAAGATCGCGTGCCCGTCGCTGCCGTCGTTGGCCGTGGCCACCACGCCGGTGAACACGTTGTTCGTAGCCATGAGCACGTTGCCGTCGGTGGCCCAGATTCCGTAGCTGGTGGGCTCGTTGAACACCGAGCTGTCGACCGTGGCCGAGCCGCCGCTGAGAAAGACCCCACCGTACGCCGCGTAGGTGAACGTGCAGCCGCTGATCGTGAGGTTGGTGGCCTCCGACGCCTCGACACCGTAGTTGGCGGGGGCGTCAAACACGAGGTCGGTGAGGGCCACGTTCGTGGAATCCTCGACCACCACGCCGGATCGGGTGCTGGTGATCGTGAAGCCCGACACACTCGCGTCGTTCGCCACGATGTCGAATGCGGGTTGGTTCACGGGCGCATCGATGCTGTTCAGCAGGCTGCCTTCCCCGACCACCGCCACCGCCTTGAGAATCGTCACGGTTTCCGAGTACTCGCCCGCGCACACGTTCACGGTGTCGCCGTCTGCGGCGTACTTCATGGCTTCGGTGATGGTGGCGAAGTCGCCCTCTTCACCGTTGAGGTTGATGCAGCCGGGCGGCCCGTGGTCGATGTCACCCGTGTCGGAGCCGATGTCGCTGCCTCCGGAGTCCTCATCCTTCCCACCTTCAGGGCAGCCGAGGGCGAGAACGAGCGGGGCGTAGCGAAGAGATAGGCGCATCCAGAGGCTCCAACGGCACCCCAAGGTAGCCGCGCCGCGAGAATTCCACAAGCGCGCCGGTTACGCCCGCGCACCCTTCGGAGGCCTCTTGGAGCCGGAACGTGAAGCCCTCTACCACCAACTCGACGCGCTCAACGAGAAGGCAATCGCCGGAGGCGGTCCCGTAGCCGTGCTGCGCCAACACGCGGGGGGCAAGCTCACCGCCCGAGAGCGGGTCGACGCGCTCCTCGACGCCGGCACTTTCCGCGAGCTCGACCGCTTCGTCGTCCACCGATGCAACGACTTCGGAATGGCGGAGAAGCGCGTGCCCGGCGATGGCGTGGTCACGGGCTACGGGCGGATCGACGGTCGCCTCGTATACGTCTTTGCCCAAGACTTCACCGTCTTCGGAGGCTCGCTCTCGGGCGCGTACGCGAAGAAGATCTGCAAGGTGATGGACCTCGCGATGAAGAACGGCGCACCCGTGATCGGCCTCAACGACAGCGGCGGGGCAAGAATCCAAGAGGGAGTGGAGAGCCTCGGCGGCTACGCCGACATCTTCTTGCGAAACACCCTCGCCAGCGGCGTGGTTCCCCAGCTCAGCGGCATCCTGGGCCCCTGCGCGGGGGGCGCGGTGTACTCGCCGGCGATCACCGACTTCCTCGTGATGGCCAAAGGAACGAGCTTCATGTTTGTGACGGGGCCCGACGTGATCCGTGCGGTCACCCACGAAGACGTCACTCAGGAAGCCCTGGGCGGCGCTACGACCCACACCGCGGTGTCCGGAGTGGCCCACTTCGCCACGGAGGATGAGCAGTCTGCGTTGGCTGTGCTGCGGGCGCTGCTCGGCTACCTGCCCCAGAACAACATGGAAGAGGCCCCGCGGCGCCCCACGGACGATCCGCCCGATCGCCGGATCCCCGATCTCGATGAGCTCGTGCCTACCAACCCGAATCGCCCCTATGACATCAAGGAGCTGATCACCGCGGTGGCCGACGAGGGGCGGTTCCTCGAGGTGCAGGCCGACTACGCCACCAACGTGGTGGTCGGGTTCGTACACCTAGGCGGGCGCAGCGTGGGTGTGGTGGCCAACCAGCCCGCAGTGCTCGCCGGTGTTCTCGATGTGAATGCGTCGATCAAGGCTGCCCGCTTCGTGCGGTTCTGCGATGCCTTCAACATCCCCTTGTGGGTGATTGAAGACGTACCGGGCTTTCTGCCAGGCACCGCACAGGAGCACGGCGGGATCATCAAGCATGGCGCCAAGCTGCTCTACGCCTTCGCCGAGGCCACGGTTCCCAAGATCACGCTGATCACCCGCAAGGCCTATGGCGGGGCGTACTGCGTGATGAACAGCAAACACCTCCGCGCCGACTTCAACCTTGCGTGGCCCACCGCGGAGATCGCCGTGATGGGGGCGGACGGAGCCGTCAACATCATCTTTCGACAAGAACTCGCCCGCGCGGCGGACCCCGTCGCGCGGAAGGCCGAGCTTGTGGCCACCTACCGTGAACGGTTCGCCAACCCCTACCGTGCCGCCGAGCTGGGCTTCATCGACGAAGTGCTCCGCCCCAGCGACACCCGCGCTCGCCTTGTCGAGGCCTTCGACAGCCTCGAGAACAAACGCGACCGGAACCCGCCTCGGAAACACGGAAACATCCCTCTGTGAGGACGCAGGGAGGGCAAGCTTGCCATCCGACCCCCTGTGCGTTAGTCGCCGGCCCTCGTCTGAGAAGGAACACCATGGTCCGCATTCGCCTCACCCGCACCGGCGCGAAGAAGAAGCCCTCCTACCGTTTCGCGGTCGCCGACAAGCGCTCTCCGCGTGATGGGCGCTGCCTCGAATATCTGGGGCACTACAACCCCATGGTCGAGCCCCCGGTGATCAGCCTCGACTTGGCTCGCGTGGACTACTGGATCCAAAAGGGTGCGCAGCCGTCAGAGACGGTAACCGCCCTGATCGCCAAGGCCCGCAAGGCCCTGCCGGTAGAGGCGTAGTCCGATGCAGGCCCTGCTCCGGCATCTCGTGCAAGGGATCGTGAAGAATCCCAGTGCCGTAGAAATCCGCGAAGTCGAAGGGGAGGCGAGCGTCCTCTACGAACTCTCCGTGGCCGATGCGGACCGCGACAGCGTACACGGGCCCGATGGCGAAACCCTGCGGGCGATCCGCACGGTGCTCAGCGCGTCCAGCGGTGACCGTCGCGCGGTGCTCGAGCTCGTCGAGCCCGACGGCGGGGCTGCGGCCAACGAGTAGTCGGGTGTCTGCCGACCGCATCGAACTGGGGTCGGTAGTCGGCGTCTTCGGCGTGCGGGGCGAACTGCGCCTGCACCTCCACAACCGCATCGACTCCGTTCTGGCCGAGCCGCGGAGCGTGGTGCTGCAGGAGAGTGACGGAACCGAACGTGTGGCCGAGATCCGCATTCGCCCGGGGGCAGGAAAGCGAATCATCGGGCGGGTGGATGGCATCACCACGCCCGAAGCGGCCGCTGCCTTGGTCGGCGCGCTCGTGCTGATTGAGCGCGACCAACTCCCCCAGACCGATGAGGGCGAGTACTACGTGGCCGATCTGCTCGGACTGTCCGTGGAAGACGAGGCGGGCACTGTTCTCGGCACCCTCGCCGACGTCGTTCCCGGCGACCGCGACGTGTGGGTGATCGCCCTCGACAGCGGAGACGGCTTCTTGCTTCCCGGCCCCGACACCGTGCTGCGGGTCGACCCCGAAGCCGGCGTGATCGTCGTGGCCGCAGGGGCTCTCACGACGGGCGAGTAGCGTGCGGGTAGATGTGCTCACGCTGTTCCCGGCGATGGTCGAGCCGGCGCTCACTCACTCCATCCTCGGGCGGGCGCTGCGAGCCAACGTGTGGTCGCTCGGCCTCCACGACATCCGCGAGCACGGGGTGGGTCGCCATCGGTCGGTTGACGACAGCCCCTACGGCGGTGGCAGCGGCATGGTGATGCGCGCCGACGTGGTCGGCGCAGCCATCGCCGCGGTGGTTCGCGAGGACAGCCACGTGGTGTTGCTCGACCCCGGCGGGGCGCCCTTCAGCCAAGCCGCTGCCCGACGGCTGGCCGCCCTCCCCCACCTCGTGCTGGTGTGCGGTCATTACGAAGGCATCGACGCAAGGGTGCGGCAAGGCCTCGTGCACGAGACGATCTCCATCGGCGACTACGTGATCACCGGCGGCGAGCTCGCGGCCTGCGTGGTGGTGGATGCCATCGTGCGGCTGTTGCCCGGCGCCCTCGGCAACGCAGAGAGCCCCACGGAGGAGAGCTTCAGCGAGGGGCTGCTCGAGTACCCACAGTACACCCGCCCCGCCGAGTGGCAGGGGCGCGCGGTGCCCGAGGTGCTGCTCTCCGGCGACCACGCACGTGTGGCCCAATGGCGCCGAGAACAGTCAGAGGCTCGCACCGTCGAGGGGAGGCCCGACCTCGCTCGGGCCGCTGGGCTGAAAGCCCGAGAGGGGTAGGCCATCCAGCTACCTAGCGAGGCAGCCATCGGTCGCGTTCGGGTTCTTCGTACGTAGAACAAAACAGATGCCGTTGCAGCGCGCCTGCCGATCGTGAGGCGCCAGCGCCGCGTCGGGAAACCCGCCCTGGGTGCTGATCACGGCGGCGCACCCGGCGTCGTTGGCGAAGCACCGTTCTTCACAGGTGCCGGCAAGCAAGGGAATCGTGCGCCCCTGCTGATGCCGCCACGCCGCCCACCCGAGCAGAAGCACGACCGCGACCAGGCAAAACACGACCACGTCCGCGCGTTTCACTCTTGGGAAACTCGGCAGTTCTGAAACTTACTCGAACACTTCATCCGCGTGGTCTTCCCCGGCGACACGTCCACGACCTGCGAAACGCTGCCCCCCCCGCCGAAGCTTACCTCCGCGTTGTACCGCCCCGGCAGCAGTTCTCCCGCTCCGAACGTTCCACCCGCCCCCTTCAAGGAAACGAGCGTCGCATCACCCTCGAAGGCGAGGCGGCCGGACTCGACCGCCGCGGCGGGCGCCTCAACCGGAGGGGGGACGACCTCAGGAGTCGGCGCGGGGACCGCCGCGGCGCCCGAAGGGGGAGCCGCGGGCTTGGCGGGCGACCCGGACGACGACGGCGGAGACCCGGCACGCGCCGGAGGCGCGGCGGGCGTGACCACCGGCAGGGCGGCCGGCGCGAGTGGCGCGGCCGGCGCGGGCACAACCGAAACGACCGCAGGCGCGGCCACCTCGGGGGCAGCCGGGGAGGAGGAGGCGGGCGCCGCCAACTCACTCTCGGCGACATCGGGGGGGGGCTCGCCAAGGCCAAAGTACAACGCCGGAACCACGATTGCGGCGGCCGACAGGCCAAGCACCAGCAACGCGGCCGGCGCCGCTACCAGCGCGGTCATCCCGGCGCTCCGGGCGCCCCGCCGAGACGACGTCGAGATCGCGCCGGTGCGCTCGATCAGCAAAGTTCCCGTGCGATCCGACACCGCCTGGCCGCGGCGCTCCTCCTGCAAGCGGAGCACCCCCGGCACCACTGACTCCGTCCACTCGTCGAGGGGGGCCCCCGACAGGGAGCTGCGAATGACTGCACTCTGACGCGCCACCTCGCGGGGCGTGGGCCGGGCGTGAGGACCGGTGCTCAGCATCGACGCGACAAGATCGTGAAGCGGCTGCGCGATGTCCTCGCGCATCCATGTCCATTGAGCGCGGTACTTTTCCCCGGGGGGCGCACGATCAGCGTCCATCGCCGTCTTTCCCGGCTTCACCCCGGTGAGCATCTCAAACAACGTCACCCCGAGGGCGTACACGTCGCCTGCCACGGTGTCCTCGCCGTAGAACCGCTCCGGCGCCATATACGGGACCGTTCCGAACGCCGCCTCTGCGGTGTGTTCCTCCCGAGAGCTGAGCTCGGCTCGCGCCACCCCGAAGTCGAGGATCTTCACCTCCCCCTGAGCCGTGATGCGGAGGTTGCTGGGCTTGATGTCGCGATGAACCAGCCGCAGAGGCGTACCGTCGGGGCCAGACTGATGCCACGCGACGTGGAGCGCGCTGGCCACCTCCTCCACGATGGCCAGAGCAGCGACTGGCGGGACCACCCCCTGCCGCAGGAGCTCGGTGACGTCGCAGCCCTCGACGTACTCCATCACGATCGCCCAGCTGCCATCCAGCTCCACCAGGTCGTCCACCCGAACGATGGCCCGGTGCCGGATCGCCGCGAGCATCCGCGCCTCGTCGCGGAGGCGGCCGATGAGGCCCGGTGTGGACACCTTTTCTGGACGCAGCAGCTTGATCGCCACGCGGCGGCGGATGCCCGTGCCCACCGTGTCGGCGAGGAACACCTCGCCGAACGCGCCCTGCCCAAGCAGCGCCGACACTCGGTAGCTTCGGCCGCCTCTCACCAAGGGCCCCTCCACGACAGCCGGCAGCCAGCACTCATCGTGGCGCAATCTACCACGCAGCGGTCGGCTGCGCGCAAGTGGCCCTCGAGCAACGACGCGAAGAGATCAGCGCTTGCTGAACTGGAACCGACGGCGAGCACCTGCGCGACCGTACTTCTTACGCTCCACCTTGCGGCCGTCGCGCGTGAGGAAACCGGCCTTCTTCAGCTCGGGGCGCAGGTTGGGGTTCGACATCACCAACGCACGAGCGAGGCCCATCCGGATGGCTTGCGCCTGACCAGACTTGCCGCCGCCGCGAACGTTGACAATCACGTCCCAGTCGGGCTGCGACGTGACAACCATCGGCTGGCGAACGACCATCTCAAGCACGGCGCGGTGCACGTATTCGGCCGCTTCACGCTTGTTGATGGTCACCTTGCCGGTGCCGGGACGAAGGAAGATGCGCGCAGAGGCCGTCTTGCGGCGGCCGGTGGCGCAGAACTGGACGAGCTGCTTGGAGGCCATCAGACGTACTCGGGAAAGGGCTTGGGCTGTTGGGCGACGTGGGGGTGTGCATCACCCGCATACACCTTCAGCTTCGTGAGCATCTGGCGGCCCAGCCGGTTGCGGGGAACCATGCCCTGCACGGCGGCCGAGATCACGCGCTCGGGGTGGGTTTCGAGCTGGCGACGCGCCGTGATGGAGCGAAGGCCACCCGGGGTGCCGGAGTAGCGGTGGTAGCTCTTCTGGTCGAGCTTCTTGCCCGAGAGGTGGATCTTCTCTGCGTTCACCACCACCACGAAGTCGCCGGTGTCGGTGTGCGGGGTGTAGGCCGCCTTGTGCTTGCCCTGGAGCACTTGAGAAATGCGCGTGGCGAGGCGCCCCAACGTCTGCCCGGCGGCATCGACGACGAACCAGTCGTGCGTCGCTTCCTGCGGCGAGGTGGAGTGCGTGGTCCAAGTGTGGTGCGCGTGCATAGAATTCCCGTCGGAGGGAGAGGACCCCCCGGAGCGGGCGGCGATTATCTCAGCCCGGCGGGGCCGTCAAGGATCGATCCTCCGGCTCGAAAGCGCGCCAGCCCCCTCAGCTCGGGGTGGGCCGTCTGAAGTTCCGCCAGAGCCGCGGATCGTTCGCTCTCGGGCTGCGCCACCGCCCTTCTCCAGTTCCGCCCCACGTCGTCCTCACCGACAGCGGCCAGCGCAGGGAGGCGGGAACGTAAGCGCTCCCACGTCCACGGCACGATGGCGCTCCAAGGAGCCTCGCGCCGCGGGGTGGGGTGGCGGAGGCGGAGGTGATCGGGATCGCGGGCTGCCAGCCTTCCCAGACTCTCCTCCAGATCGAACCCCTGCTCCAATGCCACGCCAAGCCGAGCCCTCCAGACGACGTCGTTGTCCGGATCGGCGGCCAACAAGGCATCGAGCGGCTCGACGCTACCGGTGAGCCGGGCGTGCAGCACCTTGGCCTCGACCCCCGGCACGCCTTGAAGCGCGGCGACCGAGTCCGTATCTCCGGCCAGCGCGCGTACGAGCAGGGCCTCGTGGCTCTCGTCGAGGCCGGTCAACCGCGGGGAGCGCCCCCGAAGCAGATCGAACCACGCGCGGTGGAGGGCGGCGGGCGGCACGGGTTCGTCGAGGCGACGAGCGACCTCGTCGTCGAGGTCGGCACGCTCCTGGTACAAGACGGCCGCGCTGTGGAGCGTGAATCCGGCGGTGTCGTAGGCGGCGACCGCCTCCTCGAATCGCCCAGCTTCGTCCAGAGCGGCGGCGCGCAGGCGAACCAGCGCCGAGGTGTGGACGTCGGGGCAGCGGCCGAGGCCCAGAAGCAGCTCGCCCCGGTCGATGTCGTCCTGCACCAGGAGGGAGCAGGCGCGTGCGTTTTGGGGGTCTTCCGCAAGGACCAACAGCGCCGCATCCACCACGGGCGCCCTCGAATCGCCCCTCAAGGCCACGCTCAGCCGGGAATCGGGCGCAAGGCCCACGGGGTCGACGTAGAGGCCGCGGCCCGCACGCCACTCCCCCACCGCATCTGTCCACCCTTTGCGGCCCGCTCCCCACTCGGCGATCGCGTCGCCGTCCACCCCATCGAGGCAGGCGGGGTCGCGCGCAGCCACCGTGAGCAGCCTCGCCCAACCGGCTTCCTCAGCGGGGGATGCACCCGGCGCGCCAGCCAGCGAGAGCTTGAGCGCGGCGCAGGCTTCGCCGTAACGGGCGTCGCGGAAGGCCTGAGCCGCGTCGAGCTTCACGCTCCGCAGCCCAGCCCAGCGAGCACGCAAGCCGGGCCTCGGGTCGGGGGGCCCCGCGGAACACGCCACCAGGAGGAGGAGCACGAAGCCTACTCGGTGGCCGCTTCCGGCTCAATCCACACGCTCTCCTCGCCCACCTCTCGGCCCGCGGCGAAAACGTCTGTGCTACCGGTGCGCCCGTCGGCCCACACCGTCACCACGAAACCACCGCGGAGATAAAAACTGGCTTCGTTTGCGAAGCTGGTGGCCAGCGAGGTGCTGTTGATTCGCACATCGGAGCCCTGCCACGTGGTGCCCGCGTCGACGGTGTAGTTGTAGTAGAGGTCGTTGAAGCCGACGCCCTTGATGTCGTCGCGGTAGTCCATCCACTGCACCGCCCACATGTCACCGTCTACGGCGAGGTGGGGGAAGTAGCTCTGCGCCTCGCCCGGGTCGTCGGTCTCCATGCGCACCTCCTCCTCGATCGCCCACGCCTCACCAGCGTCGTCGGACCAGCGCAACAGGATGTCGTACCCGCCGCCCGCGCGATTGTCCTGGAAGGCCACAAAGACGCGATCTTCCACGGCTACCACCGTCGCGTTGATGGAGTCGGCAATGCCTTCGGCGTCGGACTCGACCCGCACGGGCTCCTCCACCCAGTTGTTCCCGCCGGTGTGAGAATAACTGAGGAGGATGTCCGAGTTCAGGCCGAAGCGGTCGTCGGCCCACACCGCGTAGGCATTGTGGCCTGCGCGCGCGAGACCCGAAAGGAAGCTGTCATGGGAGCCCGCCTCATCGCCCGCGTCGAGGCGCGTATCGCTCCCCTCGAAGCTCTCCCCACCGTCGTCGGAGTCGTTCGCGTAGATATCCGTGCCGCCGCTGCGCCGGTCTTCCCACGCCACAACCACCTGACCGTCGTCGCCCCCAACGATCAGAGGGCTCCCCGAGTAGGCCACGCCGGCTTCGTCGGTATCGACCCGAACGGGCTTCTCCGACCAGTCCTCACCGCCATTTGCGGTGCCACTCACGTAGATGTCGTACGCCCCGTTCACGCTGTCGGACCACACGACCCACGCACCGTCGCCCGCTGCGGCCACCGCAGGGGCCAAGCTGATGGTCTTGCCCTCCGGATCCGCGTCGAGGCTGAGGTCCTCCTTCTGCCAGTGCCGACCCCGATCGTCGGACCACTGGACGTAGATGTTCTCGTAGCCCAGCTCCCCGTCGCGCTTGTCTTCCCAGGCCACGTACACGTGGTCGCCCGTGCAAGCGATGGCGGGGTTGAGCGCATCGCCTTCACCAAGGCTGAGCAGGGTGTCGCTGCCGAGGAAGGTGACCCCGCCGTCGGCCGACATATTGAACCAGATCGCCTGGTGGCCATCCCGGTCGTCTTGCCAAACGCTGAAGAGGATTCCCTGTTCCTGGACACACGTCCGGGGCAAAAGGCTCTCGATCTTCGACTTCGCATGATCGATGCGCACATCTTCGGTGCCGACCGTGCCAGACTCTGGCGTACACGCGAGCAGGCTGAAAACGAGACCGTGAATCATTTCCAACCCGGTGGTGGGGGGGGGCACACGCTAACTCACGCGGTCACCCTCGTCAGGGTTGCGTACCCGCGTGTAGCCGGTAAGGAGGGCCGCCCGCGAGAGGAAGATGCAAGACAAGAGCAAGCTCGGCACGCGCTACACGTGCTACGAGTGCGGACTGAAGTTCTACGATCTCACCCGTCCGGAGCCGCTTTGTCCGAAGTGCGGCGCCGACCAGCGTAACGATCCCAGCCCCGATCCACGTGAGTCGGTCTTGGCCCGCTACCGCGGCAAAGGTCTCGCCCGCCGTGCGGAAGAGGAGATCGAGAGCGAAGAAGAGGGCGAAGAGGACGGCGAGACCGAAGAAGAAGAGATCGAAGACGAAGAGGAGCCGGGCGAAGAGGTCGCCGAAGAGGACTGACGAGGCGTACCCCGCGAAGGGGCGCAACCAAGGCTACAGCCTTGGCTCATCTTCCGCAGCCGCGGCCGGAGGCGTGACAGCCGATGGCGTCCGGCGTCGGGCCCGGCGCCGGGCCGGGAAGAAGAGCGCGTACTCCACCGGTCCGCTCACCAGCGCTAAGGTGCCAAACAGAGCGAGTACCGTGGAGATGTCGTACCGGACACCCATGTATACGAACGCACCCGCCAGAAGCACCACGGTGGCGAGGGTGGCCTTGTTCCGGCGTAAGGACTTCATGGTGCGGTAGGGCACACTCGACACCATCAGGAGCCCCATCAGGCCGCTGAACACCAGGAGCGTACGCGCGGGAAGCTCAATGCCGTCGCCGCCTCCGGCCTGCCACATCACGATCGCAGCGAGCGTGCCGCCGGTGACCGTAATCGTAGACCCAGGCGCGAAGGTGTGCACCTTGCCATCGACCATGCAGTTGAAACGAGCGAGCCGAAAGGCGCCACAGAGCATGAACCAGAAGGCGCCGACCACGCCGATGGGGCCGAGTTCGTGGAGCTTCCAGAAGTACACGAGGCTGGCAGGGGCAACACCGAAGCTGACGATGTCGATGAGCGAGTCAAGCTGCACGCCGAAGGCCCCGCCGGTGCCCGTGAGCCGTGCCACACGACCATCGAGCGCGTCGAAGAGGCCCGCGTAGAAGACAAACAGGCCGGCTTGGTAGAACGCGTTCACGTCGCCTTGGGCGCCACCCGCCAGAAACACGGCGTAGAGTCCGCAGAAAAGGCTGGCCGCGCTGAACCAGTTGGGAGGATTCAGGAACTGTCGGAGCATGACTCTTCGCTGTTACCGGAACGCTCGACGAATGAAAAGTGCAGGTGACGCTCCAGTGATGCGGCGGCCGAAGATTTGACAACTAGAACGACAGCGTCGGCGCTCGACCACCAACCGATCGGCGGCTCGGCCAATGACACCTCTGCCGCCGCGAGCGCACTCTGCACCCACTCCGGAGAGGCCCCAATCCCCGCGCCCACCACTGCGACCGTCGCGACCTGAACGGCGGCTGGAACGGGGGTGTGGAGGTTGCGGGCGTCGAGCACAGCGCCCCACGGGCCGGCGGCCCGCACGCACGGTACCTCCAAGCCGGAGAGGACCCCGATGGGCGCGAAAAGCAGCTCCGAGTCCCGGACCACTGCGCGCGCACGGGAGGGACGGGGCGCCGCCCCTGGCCGTACGACGCTGCCGGACCCGCCGCCCTCGGTGCGGCTGGCGCGTAGCTGGATTCCCTCGCGGTGCGCCCAGGCAACCGCTTCTTCGAACAGGATTCTCGAGCCGTTCCTCGCCATGGCGAGTGCCTCGTCGAGGCTCAGTTCATCCAGCTTCACGGCCGACGGCACAGTGCGCGGATCCGCCGACCAGATGCCGTCCACGTCGGAGCAGAGCTCACACTCGTCGGCGCGAAGTGCCGCGGCCAAAACGACCGCTGTGGTGTCGCTCCCTCCCCTCCCCAGCGTCGTGACCTCGCGGTCCCGGCTCACCCCCTGGAACCCCGCCACGATCACCACCTCCCCAGCTTGCAGCGCCGCCTCGATGCGCTCCGGGCGCACCTCAACCACTCGCGCGCTCGAGTGGGCCGTGTCGGTGATGATGCCCGACTGGCTGCCGGTGAAGCTCCGCGCCGAAACCCCCAGCTCCTGGAGCGCCATCGCAAGGAGTGCCATCGTGACGCGCTCTCCCACGCTGAGCAGCATGTCGAGCTCGCGCCGGCCGGGGCTGGCGCTGAGCTGCCGGGCGAGCGCTAAGAGCTCGTTGGTCGTGTTCCCCATCGCCGATACGACGACCACCACCTCGTGGCCCGCCTGCCGCGCCGAGGCCACGCGCGCCGCCACACCCTTGATCCGGGGAACGTCCGCCACCGACGAGCCCCCGTACTTCTGCACGATCCGCATCACTCCACCACGAAATCGTCGAGGAGGATGGTGTGGGGGCCGCGAACGTCGCTCCGCTCCCCGGTGACGTCTTCGAGGCGGAGTTCCACCACTCGGCCGATGCGAAGCGGACTCGATGCCCCCTCCACAGCCACGAAGTCGGCAATCCGGAGGTGTACGTCGTACCAATCGTCGTCGTCAACCACCACCTCGGTGGATGTCCAGGCGCCCCCCCACCGATCGACCGCCACCACCTGCAGCACGGCCGGCGCGCCACGCGAGCGCGCCACCCATCGAACACCCGTCACCTCGGTGCCGCTCCGGAATCGTAAGGCTACCCCGTCCGGCTCGCCGGGGCGGATGGTCGTGGTCCACGCGTACACCCCTCGCCCGTCGACCTGCTGAACCCCCGCTTGCCCTCGCCCTGCACCGGCCCCGCTGCGCACGCCGGGAAACGTGTCCGCTTCAAAGTCGAAGCGAGCGGGCACCCCCGCGATCGAACGCAGCCGAAGGTTGGCCTCTTCGAGCAACGCCAGCGTTTCTTCTCGGTAGCGAGGATCGGCGAGCGCGAGCTTCAGCACCTCGCTCGCACCCTCTAGATCACCGGTCGAGAGGCGCGCCTGGCCCATCCAGTAGTAGGTCGACGCCGACTCACCTTCCGAGCCGTCAGCGAGGAGAGAGGCGTAGAGTTGCCCGGCATTTTCGGGTGCGCCGTCGGCGATCTGGACGAAGCGGGCCTCGTACAGCGCCTTCCAGGCGCTCGACGGATCCACCGCCCACCCCAACCCCACCGCGAGGAGCATCAGAACTCCTGAGCGATGAACTTGTACCCGATGCCATGCAGCGTCTCGATGAAGGCGGGCTCCGAGGCGTCGTCACGCAGCTTCTTCCTCACGTTGAGGATGTGCGTGTCGACCGTGCGCGTGGTCACCCCAGCGCTGTACTTCCAGATGCTCGTGAGCAGCTCGTCGCGCTGAAGGACCTTGCCGCGGTGTTCGATCAGGTACTTCAAGAGCTCCTGCTCCCGGTTGCTGAGCCGCTCGACGCCATCGCCGTGCCGGATGAAGTAGTTGTCCAGATCGACCTCGACGCGGCCGTACTTGTAGACCGACTTGCCGCCGCCGGCCCGCTTCAGGGCGGCGCGAACCCGAGCCCGCAGCTCCAAAAGTGAGAAGGGCTTGGTGATGTAGTCGTCGGCGCCCAACTCGAAGGCCAGGAGCTTGTCGTGCTCCAGCGTTCGGGCGGTGAGGAAGATCACGGGCCCCTGGAAGTCAAGGTCGCGAAGCGCGCGCAGAACTTCAAACCCGTCCTTTCCGTTCGGGCCCTCCGGCCCTTCGTGGAGCATCACGTCCATCACCGCGATGTCGGGACGCATGCGCGAAGCGAGCTGAATCGCAGCATCGCCACCGCGAGCGTGGAATACTTCGAAGCCTTCCCGCGTGAAGAACGCCACCAGCGAACTGAGTAGGTCTTCTTCGTCTTCGAGAAAAAGGATGCGTGCCATGGTTCAGGCTCCTGGTCGATCCGTTGGGATCGGACCGGTAATCGGGAAGTGAAGCACAAAAGTGGTCCCTACGCCCAGCGTAGACCTCACGCTCACGCTTCCGCCGTGAGCCTCCATAATGTACTTCACGATGGTCAACCCTATGCCCGTGCCCTTCTGGCCCCGTGCAAGCAGGTCATTGCTCCGATAATACTGTTCGAAGATGTGGCCTAACTCCTGGGGCCGCACGCCGATGCCGCGGTCCGACACCTCCACGCGCACTTCGTCGTCGGCATTCACCACGCGTACGCCGATCCAGCTCGCCTCCCGGCCGTACTTCGCTGCGTTCGAGAGCAGGTTCACCACGACCTGGGCCACCGCGTCGGCATCGTGCCACACTGCGGGAAGGTCGTCGGGGTACGTTTCCTCGATGGTCATCGAGCGCGTCTCCATGGCGAGCCGCGCTGTTTCCACCACGTTTTGCACCGTCACGCTGAGATCGCCGGGACGAAGGTCGTACCGCTTCACGCCGCGCTCGATCGCCGCGAAGTCCAGCATGTTGTCGACCATCCGCGAGAGCCGCTCCGCCTCGCGCACGATCACCTCGTAGTGGCGCGCCCGCGCCTCCGGCGACTCTGCAAGCCCCAGCTGCAGCGCCTCCGCCTTCAGCCGGATCTGGGTGATCGGGGAGCGCAACTCGTGGGAAACATTCGCCGCGAACTCACTCTTCACCCGCGCGCTGTGGAGCTCGCGGCGCACGAGTCCCGCGCTGAGGAAGGTGCCCACGACGATCATGCCGACAGCGAGCAACACGTTGCCAAGGCCCCTCCGCACTTCCCCCGCCTGACGCGCGGCCAACTCGGCTGGGTTGCGCGCATACGCCACGATCGACCACTGCGGCGCCCGCGAGAGGCTTCGCCGCACTCGCGTGTCGGGGATCGGGGGGTCGTCGGTCTCCGAAACCGCCACGGCAACGTCAGAGCCGGGCGCCGTCGCGGTGAAAGCCAGTCCGCGGAGGCGGTGGAGCAGCTGCTGGGAATCGAGCGCCACGTAGTAGAGGTCGCTCGCTGTCCACGTTCGGGCCCACACGGCACCCGGCGTGCTCACGTAGTAAAACTTCCCCACGTCTTGCGGCAGTAGGCGACCCTTCGCCCCCAGCCCTTCCAGTTCACCCTGAAGCGCGCCGGCCCAATACAGCTGGGTTTGCCGGTCGTCCGCCGTCTCCCGGTCGCGGCGCAGCCGTTCCACATCGCCGCCGAGAGCCTCCAGGTTGTCGAGCGCGCCCTTCACGACCTGAGCTTCGCCACCCTCGCCGATCACCCAGTCCTCGGCAAGAAGCCCGGCGATGAGCTTCTCGAACTCCGAGCGGCCCGCCTGCGGGTCGCGCGCCACCACTAGTTCGGCCAGCTTGTACCGCGCCAGATCGCCAAGGCGGAACCCCTCTACGGAGCGAACTGCGCGGTAGTTCCTCTCCACATCCTTGAACGCGGCCTCGGCGGCCCGGCTGTCGCCGGCGCGCAACAGGGACCTCGCGCGCGCAAATGCAGCGTCACCCTTTGCCGCCGGCAGGGATGTGTGTTTGCCGAACGCCGCGTAGGCGGCGGCAGCGGCGCTGTAGTCGCCCGCCAACTCGGCGGCACCCGCCTCCGACCAGGCTTCGCTCAGGCGCCAGCGTGCCGCGCTGGCCGCCGGCGGCGCCCGCACGAAGGGCGCTGCCAACGTTCCTTGCCGATCAAAACGGAACACGACTCGAACCGCAGGAGAGAGCTCGTTGAGCCGCAAATGCAGCGACTTGCCGGTCTTCAGTCGGGTGAGCGCGGCGTTCTCGAAGGCTACGAACTCCGCTTCGATGCGGGTGCTGAGGGTGTCGGCAGCGAGCTCTGCGTCGCGCGCGACCTGGGCCTGGGCGGCATCTCGCTGCGCCGCGATACCGGCAAGGCCGTAGTAGCTGAGCAGGAGCCCGGGGAGCGCGATGGTGGCCGCGAAGACGGCGAGGAACTTCAGCGCCCCGCGCAGGTGGTAGATGTCCTCCTTCGCCCGCGGGTCGCCACGCCGGGCGGCGAGGACACGCTGCAGGATTCGAAGCGGGCCGAGCCCGCTGGCGGGGGTCACAGGCGCACGTAGCTCCTGTGGCCACGTCACGCGATAGGCACGGCGGCATAGAAGGCTTCCCCGTGCTTGCCGTCGTCATCCGGGCCCATGGCGGTCCGGAGGTGCTCCACATCGAGTCGCTGCCCACCCCCGAAGCGGCGGCCGGAGAGGTGCGCGTGGACGTCAGCCATGTGGGCCTCAACCACCTCGATGTGTGGGTGCGGCGCGGGGTGGCCGGTCACGACTTTCACCTGCCGCGCGTACCCGGCAGCGATGTGGCCGGAGCGGTGGACGGGCAGCGGGTTGCGCTCCACCCCTCGTGGGGCTGCGGGAGCTGCGCGGCGTGCGTCGCCGGACTGCACAACCATTGCCGTCAGTTTCGAATTCGCGGCGAGAGCGCCGATGGCGGCGCGGCGGAGGTGCTGGTTGTGCCTCAGACGCACGTGCTGCCCGTGCCGCACTTCCTGACCAATGCTCAGGCGGCGGCGCTACCCCTGGCCCTCCTCACAGCCTGGCACATGCTGCACCGCCGGGCGGAAATCCGGCGCGGGGAGCGCGTGCTGGTCCAGGCCGGGGCCAGTGGCGTGGGGGTGATGGCGATTCAAGTGGCGCTGCTCGCCGGCTGCGAGGTGCACGCGACCGCCTCCTCACCCGAGAAGCGCCAGCTCATCGAGTCGCTCGGCGCACGGGCGTGGGCGTACGAGTCCATTGGCGTCCGCGAGGTGGACGTGGTCGTGGAGAGCGTCGGGAAGGACACATGGGCGTCGTCGCTGCGGGCGCTGCGGTGGGGTGGGCGACTGGTCTGTTGCGGGGCCACGACCGGAGCCGAGGTGCCGCTCAACCTGCGTGCGCTGTTCTTCAAACAAATCTCCTTGCTCGGGAGCACGATGGGCACCGCCGCTGACATGCTGGCCGCCTGGGAAGCCGTTGTCGCCGGCGCCATCCGCCCCATCCTCTTCGCGGAGGGCTCGCTGACACGGCTCGGCGAGGCGCACGACCTCCTCGAAAGTCGCGCGGTGATCGGCAAGGTCGTCTGTGAACAGGACCTCGCCCGTGCGTAGACCCTCACGCCCGCCGCCGCCGCGACCGAACGGCTTTACGGCCGACCCCACGTTGCCGCGCTGGCTCCCCGGCCCGGGCGCAGGCGGGCGCTACAAAGTGCTCGACGAAGACTTCTTGGTGGAGGAACTGCCCGAGGGCTGCCCCGAGGGCCGCGGACTCTCCTGGTACCGCGTTCGCCGTGCGGGGCTCGACACCCCTGCCGTCGTGCGGCTCTTGGCCCGGGCGGCCGATGTGCCCTCGGAGAACATCGGCTACGCGGGGTTGAAGGACCGCGAGGCTGTCGCGGAACAGCGGTTCACGATCGAACGCGGCCGTCGCCTCCGCGAGCTGCCCGAGGGGCTCACGCTGGTTTCGAGCGGGCAGACCCGCTTCCCGCTGCAGCCTGGCGACCTCGAAGGCAACCGGTTCCGCATCGTGGTGCGCGGTGGCAACCCGGCGATCGCCGCGCAGCGACTCGCCAAGCTGACCACCTTCCCCAACCGCTTCGGGCCTCAGCGCACCGCGAACGGCCTGCCCGCCATCGGCCGCGACGTACTCTTGGGCCACGGCGGCCACCTCGAGGCGCAGCGCCGCCGCTTCGCGATGCTCGCCTGGCAGGCCGAGGGCTTCAACCGGGCTCTGGCGATGAGAGGCGACGAACGATTCGAGGGCGACGTGGTCGAGGGCGGCCAGCGTACGGGGCCGCTCTTCGGCAGCAAGATGCGCTGGCCGCGGGGGGCCGCGCTGGCGTTCGAGGAGGGCGTGCTGGCCGAGTCGGGCGTGGGCCTCGATGAGCTGGAGCGGGCGGTGCATATTCTCCCGGGCGGACGCCGAGCGTTGTTCGCCCGCACCCACGAGGGGAGGGTGGAGCCCCATCCGGCGGGGTTCACCCTCTACGTGACGCTGGAGCCAGGGGTGTACGCGACGTCGCTGTTGCACGAGCTGCTCTGAGGCTGAGTGACCTCGATGCGGTTCGCCGCGCAGGACGCGGCGCCGTTGGGGCGGAGGTCCATTGCCAGCCGGTCGCACTCGTGACGCCACAGGAGGAAAATACGGCCTTTGCACCCGGTCCTGCCGCTATTGGCCGCCCCTCCGCTCGCCCCGCAGCGGGGCTCGGTCGGCACGACCAACAGCGTCACCCAGCCCGTCACCGCCCGGTCGAACCGGGGTGCCCAACGAGGAGGGGCCGGGCTGCCAAGAGACTCCGCGAGGCTTGCTGCTGCGGCTCAATACGGGCCGAGTTCGCACGCGCACCGCGATCCGCGGCTCTGAAGCCGGCCCAAAAAACGAGCGGAGCCGGCCCCGAGGAGCCGGCTCCGGTGCGCGACCGCGAACGCCTAGTGGGCGTTCGGGACCGGGCCCTTGCCCATCTTCACGCCGTGCGCCACGATGGTGGCGCAGCGACGACCGAAGATCGGGGGACCGAACTTGCCAGCGGTGAGGCCGTCGTTGGTGATGTGAGCGCGGTAGGCGGCGATGTTCGTGGCCTCGGGCATCTTGTCGAGCGCTTCATAGAGCGCGCGCCCCTCTTCGGGGGTGCCGCCGCCGAGACCGATCATCGCGAGGATGGCCGACAGCGGATCGCCGCCACCGCCACCGGACACCCCACCGGCCTTGTCGGTGAAGAGGTGGCCGAAGTCGATGCCGAACACGTAGGTGCCGCAGGCCTCGGCGCTGGTCTCACCGAGCACGTTGTAGTCTACGCTTGCCCACGGGGCACCGAAGCCCCAGGGCGGTCGCAAAGTCCGCGCGTCCGCTGATCGATGACCGAGGCTCGATTGCCGAAATTCGATGACCGAGATTCGATAACCGAGGTTCGATCGTCGAAACTCGACAACCGACGGCCGGGACTCG
>CANKOI010000043.1 GCA_947484175.1 Deltaproteobacteria bacterium | reverse complement strand
GCGCTGATCCTCGCGTGCCCGGCGGCAGCTACACCTTTGGGCTCTCCGAAGAGGAGTGGGTGTTCGGGGCGTCGCTCACCGCGCAGCTGTTCGCGAACGCTCGCCTCAACCCGGAGATCACCATCGGTCGCCAGGTACACCGCCTCACCACACGCTCCGACGGGAGCGCTGGCGCGACCTTCGGCGAGTACCGCGAGACGGCCACCCGAGTGGGCTTCCACGCGGCTGCCGGCGCCGCGTACACGCTCGGGCCGGGCGAGCTCGCGCTGCGCGTGGGCGTGAGCGGCACCGGGCTGGAGGAGACCCTCACGGGCGAAAGCACCACGATCGGTGTGCTGGCGGCGCTGGGGTATCGGTTGGTGTTGTAAAGGGGGGCCGCTCTCACTCCCCGACAACCAACCTCGGCACCACCCACGGAACGAGCCCCCAGGTGTTCCCACCCCGCAGGGCGACGAGGTCTGCGCGCGGGCCTTCCGTCGTGGCCCACGTGACGACCAGCTCGGCGTCTCCCGCGTGGGTACAGGACACGTAGGGGTTGGCGCCTGCCGCTACTAGCGCCAGCCCGAGCGGTTCGCAGGGAATCTCGCGGCCCGCCGTGAGGGTGGCCACGGACCGCAACTCCCTCGCGTTGGTGCGCCCCACCACGATGCCCGCCAGTCCACCGAGAGGCAGTTGCTCCTCCCGCGGCGGGGGCAGGCGGCTGTGGAGCTGAAGGTGAGGGTCGAGCGCTTGGGTGCGCAGCTGGGCGAGCGCCCCCTCGTTGTTGGGAGGGAGCTGGTGTCGCGTGTTCCACCAGTCCGATCGATGGTCTCGCCCCTGCAGGGTGGTGACGCCCACGCGCACGCACCAAGCCGCGATCAGCACGGCGACGACGGCTCGCGCCCGCCGCGGGAGCCAGAGGCCGTACGCCGCTACCAGCAAGGCGGGCGCGGCCAGCGGGGTGGCGTAGCGCGGGGTGCGGTAGGGCTGCAGGGTGAGGGCGACGAGGCCGGAGAGCACCATCAGCAGGGCCAAGCGGCCCGCTGGATGCTTGCTGCTCGTCACCACACGAACGGCTCCCACCGCGAACAGCAGCGACACGACGTCGTCGAGTGCCACCCTTCCGAGGAAGGCGGGGTAGGTCCACCACACCCGCGAGAGGGGGAGCACCTGTCCGTCGAATTCTTGGCTCAAGTTCGCCGTGAAGAAGGAGCGGAGCGCGCCGAGGTGTGACCCGTACCAAGGGCCGGCCACCGCGACGGCGGCCACGAGGACCAAGCCGATTCCGACGGCGAGGCGCCCGGCATCCGGGGCCCGCCAACGACGCGCGGAAATCACCGCGACGAGACAAGCGCTGCCCGCCAACAGGCCCGCCGTCACCCACGACAGCCGACCCGCTGCCGCCGCTGTCGCGCCGCCGCCCGCCGCTACCACCATCGCCGCCACCCCGAGGCCGGCGATGCGGCTCGTCGTCATGCGCGCGGCGGCCACCGCGAGGACGGCCAGCAGCGGCACGCCCGCGAAGAAGACAAACGAGAACTTGGTGAGCAGCCCCAAGCCGAAGAAACCCCCAACGAGCAGCGAGGGGAGCCGCGCCCGCAGGCCCTCACTCGCCGCGTAGGCCGCGGCCATCGCGACGAGCAGACACCCCTGCTGGACTTCGAGGAAGAGCTGCCCCCGCAGTTGCCACCACTCCGCGTACACCGGCACCGCTAGCGTCGCTGCGGCCGCTACGGGCCACCCAAGGCTCCGCCGGAGGGCCATCCACATGGCTGCCGCCATGGCCCCCACGAACAGCACCTGCGCGTGGAACATCCCTTGCACGGCCCCGGCAGGATCCACGAGCGCTCCGAGCGCCCCCACCCAGAGACCGAACGGCGGGTACGGCGTGGTCGACAGCCGATCCGGTTGGTACACCGAGCCGTGCTGGATGCTGTCGGCCATGGCGAGCATGAGGCGCGCCACGGCACGATCGTCACCGCTGAGGTTGGGCCCCGCCGTTCGTGTCGTCCACGTCCACTCGAAGACTAGCACGAGGCCGACGCACACGATGCCTGCGGCCGCCTGGAGCCACGGCGTGCGCCGGCGTGACGCCTTCATTCAGTCGCGTACGGGACGAGTACCCGTTCGCCCGCGTCGGCTCCCCCCACTTCCGTGACCGTACCGTCGGGCCAGTTGACCACGATGTCGGTGGCGGGGAGGCCGTGGGTGCCGAGGTAGACTTCGAGGGCTGACTGGCCGGCTGTCACCGAGGGCAGGAGCCAGTGGGTCGTCGTGCGACCGGCGACGGTGGCGTCCACACGGGCGCCAATCCCGTGGACGTTGCCCGCCGGCCCCGCCAGCTGCACCGTCACGCCCGGACCACAGCCGCCGCTCGCGAGGAAGAGGTGGACGAACGCTTTGCCCCACGTCACCACGTCGGGGCGACCGTCGAGGTTGAGGTCGCCCACGGCGAGCCCGCGACCCCTCGCGAGGTCGGTGAAGGCGTCGTCGGCGCGTTCGAAGGAGGTGCCCTCCCGGTTGCGGAGGAGGACAGAGTGTTGCTCCAGCTCTTCGGTCCACGAGGGGTCCACATTTTCCAGGCGCGTGACATCCACCGAGGAGCCCAGCCCGCCGTACGACACCAGCACGTCGTCCCAGCCGTCCTGGTCCATGTCCGATACGGAAGCGCCCCACGACGTGAGGTTCGTGGGCGTGGGCGCGATCCACGCGCTCGCGGCCTGTGTGGCGTCCGCGAAGGCCCCGGTGCCGTCGTTGAGCAGGAGGTGGGGCGGCCCCACATCGGTGACGAAGAGGTCGGGGTGGCCATCGCCGCTGACGTCGCCCACGCCCGTGCCCATCGAGTAGATCGACAGGTCGGCGCCACTGCCACTCACGACAGAAAACGTGCCGTCGCCGTCGTTGGCGAGCAGCTGGTTGGGCACCGCATAGGGGCCGAAGTCGTTGGCGAGGTACACGTCGAGGGTGCCGTTGCTATCGGCGTCGAGCGGGGCCCCCTGCAAGCACAGGGAGTCGGCGGTGGAGGCGGGGAGGGCGTCGGGCTTCGCCGCCCAACCCCCGTCGGCGTCCTGCACGACGAGCACCTGTCCGCCGCCGAGCGAGCCCGCGAGGATGGCGTCGAGCGACAGCTCGGCGTCGTAGGTGGCGAGAAACAGGTCGAGGCGGCCGCTGCCCGTGAACTCGCCGAACGAGGCGGTCCACACGCGATGGTCCACGCCGTCGAGCACCCGGCTCACGAAGCTCCCGTCGCCGTTGTTGAACAGGAAGCGGGAGGACCCGGGCAGCTCGGCGCCGAGGAAGAGATCGATGTCGCCGTCGGCGTCGAGGTCCGCGGCCGCCACCGCTCGGGTGAGGGTGACAGGGCCGCCGTCCGCCTCCAGCAGCTCGAGCGACCAGCCGCCCGCTCCGTCGTTGCGAAGCAACACCGCACCGAGCGCGATCGCCACGACGACGTCGGGGAGCCCATCGCCGGTGAAGTCTGCGATCGCCGCGCCGGGCCACAGGGATGCCGAGCTGTCCACGGCGGGCAGCTCCCCGTCTTCCCAGCTCGCAACCTCCTCCAGACGGAACGGCGCGCATGCGGGCAAGTCTTGCGGTGCGCCACCGGAGTCGGCCGGAATGGAGGACGTACACCCGAACAGGGCGGCAACGAGGGGGAGGGGGCGCGGCATCAGGGGCTACCGCACCCAAACCTCGACGCTCGGGTCCTCGTCGGCTCGGCCGTCGTAGCCGTGGATGTAGGTGCCGACGATGCCCGCAAACACGTGGTCGCCGTCATGGCTGGTGCCGAATTCGCTGGTGGCTCCGCAGTCGGCCGACGTGAGGCCATAGTGCCAGGAACAGGGGTTGCTCAGCTCGGTCCACGCGTCGAGATCGTAGGTCTGGTAGGCCGCGGTGCAGGTGCCCGTGGAGGTAGTTCCCGAGCTGTACACGCACGCGCTGTCCCAGTACAGCGTGGTGTCTACCGCGCAGCCCCCCGTCGATCGGTCTTCCAGCGTGCACCAACTCGCCACGCCACGGGCCCGGTACCGAAGCCGTACGAGCGCGTTGATATCGGTGTCGTCGAGCTTGAAGGACTGCGTACGGTCGGTCGTGGAGGTGCCGACGACTCCGCCGCTGGTCCACCCCGGCACGCCCCCGGTGTTGCCCGGCCACACGAAGTTGGCCACGAGTGTCCAACCACCGGTGTCGCGCGTCATGTCGCACACCACCTCATGCGCGCTTCCGCTCACCGAGATCCAATAGGTGCCGTCGGGGGCGGTGGGCCGCTCGCCACGGATTTCCAGGCAGGAGTCCGCCGCGCAGGCCTCGGCGCTGCCGAGCACGAGGTTCGCAGGGTCCACCACGCCGTCGCAGTCCTCGTCCACCGCACCGTCGCACACCTCCACCGCGGACGGGTTCCGCGCGGCATCGTCGTCGTCGCAGTCTCCGGCGTCGGCCGACCAGCCGTCGCCGTCGCGATCCTCCGCGCTGGTGCCCTCGTCCACCTCGCCGTCGCAGTCGTCGTCCCGCCCGTTGGCCAGCTCGGTGGCGCCCGGATGTACGGTGGCGTCGGCATCGTCGCAGTCGTCGTCGTCTGCCGCGCCATCGCCGTCGGCGTCCGGTGCGGGTGGCTCCCCGGTGTCCGAGGTGTTGGCCGGTCCGGAGGTGTCCGCAGTGTCAGTCACGCCGGTGTCTGCCGCTGAATCGGCGGGCTCACCGCTGTCCGTCGCTGACTTGTCGTCTACGGCGGTCACACAGGCGAACAGGGCGGAGAGCAGCATCGCTCCGACCTATCCGTAGGAGCGGAGAACGCAATCGCCACGGGCGCAGCGCTTCCCGCGATACGCAGGAGCATGCTCTTCCTCCTCGCGGCCTGCATCTTCTCGTTTGTTCCCGACGACGGCGAGGCCGGGCTCTGCGCGAACAGTCGCGACGATGACGGCGACGGTCGTACGGACTGCGCGGACTCGGACTGCGACGCCGCTCCGGTGTGCAACCGCGGTATTCAGGGTAGAGACACCGGGCCTGACACCGGTGTGGACCCGCCGGACGACACCGGGGACTGTCCAGGGACGTTCACCTCCTCGATTCCGACCGACGGCGCCGTCGACGCCTACTACCGGGCCGCCGTGGAGTTTGAGCTGGCCAGCCCCGACGCTTCGGCTTGGGCGGAGGCGGATTTTGTAGGGGTCTCGTCGCTGAGCGACGACGGACGGACTGTGCTCTTCACCCCCTTCGCCCCGCTGAGTCCCAACACCGCCTACTCCGCCACGGTGCACGGCTGCTTTGGGAGCTCCACGATCCAGTTCACCACCAGCGACTACGGCTCGCCGCTGGCCGATCCGGCGGCGCTCCTCGGCCGCACCTACCGGCTTGACCTCGCGGAGGGGCGGTGGTTGGTGCCCGCCAGCACCGGGTCGCTGTTCGCGGCGGAGATCGAGCGAGCGGGCCTCTTGCACATCACGGGGGTAGACGAGGGCTCGCTCTCCCTGTTTGTGGCTGCGGCCGCTGCGGACGAGACTCCGATTGTGCAGGACCCCACCGTGAACACCGCGCAGCTGTCGCCCGCCGACTTCACGGCGGCTCCGTGGTTCGTGCTGAACACCCCCACGGCTGTCTTCCCCTTCGCGGGAGTGAACGTCGAGGTCCACAATGCCGCCTTGGAGGGCACGTTCGCGGCCGACGGCTCCGGAATCGGGGGTGGCAGGGTGACGGGAGAGATCGACACCCGCTCGCTGGCGTCGCTGTTGGATGCGCAGGCCGAACCGGAGAGCATGTGTGAAACGCTCCTCTCAGTGGGCGTGGAGTGCGTCGATTGCCCTGACGGCGAGCCGCTCTGCGTCGAGGTGGTCGTGGACAGGCTCACCGCCTCGGAGGTGCCCGGCGCGGAGGTGGTGGAGGTGACCGACGGCACCGGTACTTGTGCGGTTGTGGGGGCGGCGCTCCCCCTGGGCTGGTGGGGAGCGGCTCTCCTGCGGCGGCGCCGGAAAGCCGCGGAGGCGCGCTCCGGTTAGCTCGCGGGCATGTCGATCGATCGTGTTGGCGAGTTCCCCTACACCCGCGGAATCCACCCCACGATGTACCAGGGGCGCCGCTGGACGATGCGGCAGTACGCTGGCTTCGGCGACGCCGCCGACACCAACCGGCGCTTCAAGTACCTGCTCGAGAAGGGCCAGACGGGACTCTCCTGCGCCTTCGACCTGCCCACGCAGATGGGCTTCGACAGCGATCACGCGATGGCCGCGGGGGAGGTGGGCAAGGTGGGCGTGGCCATCAGCAGTGTGGACGACATGGCCACGCTCCTGGACGGGCTGCCGCTCGGCGAGGTGAGCACCTCGATGACCATCAACGCCACAGCGGGCACGCTCCTCGCGTTCTACGCGGCCGTGGCCGAGAGGCGAGGGGTGCCGACGACCGCGCTGCGGGGCACCATCCAGAACGATGTGCTCAAGGAGTACATGGCGCGCGGCACCTACATCTACCCGCCGCGCGCGAGCATGCGCCTGATCACCGACCTGTTCGCCTGGTGCGGCGACCACACCCCCCAGTGGAACACCATCTCGATCAGCGGCTACCACATCCGCGAGGCCGGCAGCAGCGCGGCCCAGGAGATCGCGTTCACGCTGGCCGACGGCATCGCCTACGTGGAGGCCGCCGTGGCCGCTGGCCTTCAGGTGGATGCGTTCGCTCCGCGTCTCAGCTTCTTCTTCAACGCTCACAACGACTTTCTCGAGGAGATCGGCAAGTTCCGAGCGGCCCGCCGCATGTGGGCGCGCATCATGGCGGAGCGTTTCGGCGCCAAGGACCCGAAGTCGCGCATGCTCCGTTTCCACACCCAAACGGCCGGGAGTACGCTCACGGCCCAGCAGGTGGACAACAACGTGGTGCGCGTGACCCTGCAGGCGCTCGCCGCCGTGATGGGGGGCACGCAGTCGCTGCACACCAACAGCAAGGACGAAGCCCTCGCGCTCCCCACGGAGCTGAGCGCCCGCCTCGCGTTGCGCACCCAACAGGTCATCGCGTGGGAGTCCGGAGTGGCCGCGCATCCCGACCCCTTCGGCGGCAGCCATGTGGTGGAGGGGATCACCGACCGGCTCGAAGCGGAGGCCCTCGCGCTCATCGCCGAGATCGACAGCCTCGGCGGCATGGTTTCGGCCATCGAGAGGGGATTTCCTCAGCGGGAGATTCAGGACAGTGCGTGGAAGGCCCAGAAGGCGGTGGACCGAAAAGAGGCCATCGTGGTGGGCGTGAACGATTTTGTGGACACCGAAGCTCCGGGCGGCGACTTGCTGCGGGTAGACGCCGCCCTCGAAAGGTCGCAAGTCGCCCGTCTCAAAGCCTTCCGGGCGGCGCGCAACGAGGGCGCTGCTCGTGGGGCGCTGGCCGCGTTGGAGGATGCCGCAGCGGGCACCGAAAACACGATGCCCCGCATCGTCGCGGCCGTGCAGGCACACGCTACCTTAGGCGAGGTAGCCGACTGCCTTCGCGGCGTATTCGGCGTGTACCAGGAAAATGTGGTGGTGTGAGCGCGCTGCTCCTTTTGGCCTGCGCCGCCCCCGACCCTGACGCGCTCCTGCGCGCGGGCAAGCTGGCCCCGGCGCGGTCGGCGTGGATCGAGGCCGGGGGGCGCTCCTTTCCGGAGTCCCACGGCACCGCGCAGGCTCTCGCCACACGTGCGCCGGGCGAGCCCTGGATCACCATGAGCGTGCTGGTCGAATTCACCGAAGCTGCCGCGCTACTCGACGTGGTTCCGGACACCCGGCTCCAGGACGTCGACGTGTCCTTCGAACGCTGGCAGCCGATGGGAGCCTGCCTCGCCGCCACCCTCTCCGCGCCGTGGCGGGTGGCCGTGGGGCGCACCGAGATGGTGGACGACCCTGATCCCGTCGCCGTTGGCCGGCCGTTCGAGGGGGTGCCGTATCGGAAGGGCCGCGTGGTCGGTACGGCGGCGGCCCTTCAGCCCGCGAGGCAGGGCGCCGCCGCCATCGAGCTCGCCGCCCTGTTCGCGGGGCTCGACGCCGACCCTCCGAGTCACCGGGTCACCTTGGCGCTGACCGATGCCGAAGGCCCCCTCGCGCTGAACCTTACTCGGCGCAACGGCGCGTGGTGGACGGTCTCCGCGACCGACGGTGCTGCGGCGGCCGCCCTCATCCTCCGTTGCGGTAGCCCATGATCTCCCCTTGGCCTTGGCTCGTGACGTCGGGGCTCGCGTTGTTGGTGCCGGTGCCCTTTTTGGACGAGTTCCTCTCTCGCCACGCGCTTCGCCGTGCGCTCGAGCTGGACCAGCCGGACAGCGAGGCGCTTCCCGCCGTTGCGCTCGATGCGCTCACGGCCGATCGCGATTCGCTCCTCCTCGGCTGCCTCTGGGTGGCTTTGGTGTGGCCGTTGAAAAAGCTGTTCAAGACCGTGTTCTGGTTCCTCACGTGGAAGGACGTCCTCGACCGGACGGCCTGGAGCGCTCAAGTGTTCTCCAACACCCGGATCGCCCGGCAACGCGGCTGGCTGCCGACGCACGCTGTCGCCGTGCGGGACAGCATCGACGCTACGTTCGAGAAGTTTCGGTGGAGTCCGGTGACGCGTACCCTCCTGCGCTACGACCAGCCGGCCTTGGTTGCCCCCGGTGAGGGCCTCGAAGGGCTGGTGAACTCAGTGCGCCAGCACGCTGGGGGCGCTTTGCTCGACGCCTACTTCACGGAGCACGCTCGGAAGGTGATCGAGGGCGGCGCGGCCCTCCCGGGGGTCGGTTAGCCCCCGGGGGTGCTGCTCGCTTTTCTCGCTGCTTGTCCCGCGCCCGACGACACCGCTGCGGAAGCGCTGGGCGGCGCGCTCGGCCTCGGCCGACAGAACCCCTTTCCCAGCGTGGAGCTGATCGGCGAAGACGGCCATCTCGCCCTGCGCGAGGGCGACCTGCCCGTGAAGGAGGGCGGAATTCCCTGGGACTTCACCCCCTTCGCTCGCCGCGAGGGGTTCTCGGTCGTTCAACCGTCCGTGGTGCTCTTCGACGTGCCGCTCGACACCGCCAGCGTGGGCGGTCCCGAGTCCATCGCCACAGACGGCACGGTGCGGTTGGTGGACCTCGACACGGGCGAGACGCTGTGGTGTTTCGCCGAGTTGGACGCTGCACCGGAGGCGCTGGCCAGCGGGCTGCGTCCGCTGATCGTACGCCCCATGAAGGCGCTCACTCCGGGGCACCGCGTGGCGGTGGTGGTGACGTCGGGAGTGACGAGCGGCGGGCAGCCGCTGGACGTGCCGGCGCCTGAGGGCCACTACGCCGAGCTGCATGCGGAACTGGCCGCCCTTGGGCAGGACGACGTGGTGCTCGCGTGGGACTTTCCCGTGGCGCGCGGAAATGCGCTCCTCGACGCCGTGCTCAGCGCCACCGCCGTCACCCCCGGCGCCCCTACGTGGACGCGCGAGTGGGACGCCGACGTGGAAGGCACCGAGCCGCCCGCGGGACTCTGGAAATTGGCGCAGGGGACCCTTCCCACCCAGAACCTGTTGGTCGACGAGAACCACATGGAGCTCGACGCCGACGGCGTTCCAGCGGCGCAGGGCACGGGGAACGCCTACCTGATGGTGGCCGTTCCGGAGTCGGTGCGCGATGCAGCGCCCGGCACCGTTCCGGTGTTGCTTTTCGGACACGGAATCCTGTCCGACCCGAGCGACTACCTGCGTGCGGACGACGACGAGAGCGGGCTAGTGGCTTTCGCGAACGAGATGGGTGCCATCGTGGTGGCGACGGAGTGGAGGGGCCTCGGCGGGGAGGACCGGTTGCACGCGATCGAGGTGGCGGGGGAGTTCTCGCGCTTCGACGAGATGCCGCAGATGCTCGCCCAAGGCGTTGCCGACAACGTGGCTTTGCTGGCAGCGGTGCGTGAGGGCACGCTCATGGACGAGCCGATCTTCGGCGGACTCGCCGATCGCACGCAGGTGTCGTACTACGGCATCTCGCTGGGCGGCATCGAGGGCGCCGTGATGTTGGCGAACCAGGACGTCGTGGAGCGCGGGGTGCTGCACGTCGGCGGCGCCGCGTGGTCGACGATGTTGGAACGCAGCGCGCAGTGGCCCCCCTTCGATCTGGTCGTGTCGCGCAACTTCCCCGACCCCTTCGATCGGCAGGTGCTGTACGCGGCGAGCCAGGTTCTCTGGGACCCTGTGGACCCCGCAACCTACGCGGCGGAGCTCTCTACGGGGCAGTGGCTGTGGCAGGAGGCCATCGGCGATGAGCAGGTGCCCAACCTCACGACCGAGCTGCTGGCCCGCAGCACCGGCGCCACGCTCGGGGAGCCCGCCGTGACCACCCCGCCAGGCGTGCTCTCCCAGGCGATGCCGTTCTCCGGAATCGGATTCGCTCAGTTTGACCCACAGGTGGCGATGCCGGCCCCCGAGAACCGTCCGGCGCCCATTACCGATGCGCATACGATCCCTCGCACGTGGGAGGGCGCTCGGGCGCAGGCGATCCACTTCTACGCAACGGGCGAGGTGGCCCACTTCTGCGGGACGGAACCGTGCAGCGCGTCGAACCCCGGGAGCTTCTAGCGGCCGCGGGCGCGGCCCTCGCGCCCGCCCTGTGGTGGGTCGCGGTAGGGGCCGGCGTGTGCCCGGACCCTCGCGATCTCGCGGGCGGTCTCGCGCTCTTCGGAGCGCTTCCCGCCGGCGCGCCGCTCTCCACGGTGCCCGCGATCTTCGTCCTCGGGCTGTGGGCCGCCGGCTACGGCGGCTGGCGGTGGGCGCGCACCTGGGGGCTGTCCTCGCAGGCGGCGACGACGATCCTCTTGGCCGCCCAGCTCGGCCCGTGGGCGCTCCTGCCGCTCGTCGAGGCCGACCTACCCGGGCTGCCGGGGAGCGAAGCGTCCGCCGCCGTGGGCACCACGGTGCCGATGTACCGGGCGGCGGGCGGCGCGTGGTTCCCGCTGCCGCCGTCGGAGTCGGAACGCTGGCGCGAAGCGGCAGCGTGGACGGAAGGGCGCTGGCTACACCCGCTGAGCGAGGCGGTCACGGGTTCGTCGAGCGCGGCGCTGCCGCGCCAAGCGCTCCCGATCGCGGTTGCGCAGGCCACCGTTCCTGCGCCCCCCGCCGCGCCACCCTGGGGTCCGGCGCTCTCTGCGGGCGCGCCGGTGCTGGCGGTGCTGTTCTTTGGGCTTGTGGCGGCGCTCGCGCGCCGCCAGCCCCGCTGGCTCGCCGCCCTCGCGCTGCTTGCCGCCGCGGGCGGGGCGGCCGCTGCGCGGCCGCGGCCCGCGGCGGTTCGCGGGGTGCGCACCCTCGCGTTGGCGGAGGCCTGCCGCGGCGCGCTGCTCTTTCCCGCGCCGGAGGCGCCGTGGCACGCCGGGCGAGTGCCGGCGGCGCAAGCGCGCGCCGCCGGCTGCCGCCCCCCCCGCGAGGCCGACGCAGCCGCCCTCGTGCTCCTCGCCCGGTGGAGCGAAGCCGGCATCGACACCCGTGCCGCCTCGCTTGCGCTCGCGCACGACGGCGACGAGCCCGCCGCCGCCTTCGCGGCGAGCGGTGCTGTGGTGGTGGACATCGCCGCGTTGCCGGGCTGGGGCGCAGCCCGGCTACGGCGGGAGGCTTCGGAGGCGGGAGTTTCGCTTGTGGAAGAGGGGAGCTTCCTCAGGCTGGGGGACTGAAGGAGAGCCACCGCGACTCACCCGGCTGCAGCGCGACCTGCGCCCGCCGGTCGGTCACGGTTACCCGGCCCTCCGCCAACCAGCGCAGGCCGAGCGGAAAGAGCCGGTGTTCCAGAGGAAGGATCCGTGCGGCGAGGCTCTCTTCGGTGTCGCCGGGCAGCACGGGGACGCTCCCCTGCGCGAGGATCGGCCCGGTGTCCACGCCGGCGTCCACGAGGTGGCATGTTGCGCCAGCTTGGGTGACGCCAGCCGCGAGGGCCTGAGCGGGCCCGTGGAGGCCCGGAAACGCGGGGAGCAGCGCCGGGTGGATGTTGAGCACGCGGTTTGGGAACGCGTTGAGGAAGCCCGGCGTGAGCACGCGCATGAACCCGGCGAGGCAGACGATGTCGACGTCACTGAGGGCGGCGAGCAACTCCGCCTCGAACTCCGCGCGGCCTCGGCCCCGATGGTCGATCGTCAGGGCCGGAACACCGGCAGCGGCAGCGCGCTCGAGTGCGAAAGCGCCCGGAACGTTGCTCACGACAACGGTGATGTCAGCGGGAAACCACGGGTCGGCCGCGGCGTCGAGCAGCGTCTGAAGGTTCGACCCTCGGCCCGAAACCAGCACGCCCACACGGGCGGTGCGGGACATGGTCAGCGCACCACGCAATTGCCTAAGGGGTCGGCGACGACCTCGCCTACGATCGTGCCGCCAGCGGCCTCGGCGAGGGCGGCCGCGTGCGTTTGCGGGACGACCAACACCATTCCGAGCCCGCAGTTGAACGTCCGGTACATCTCTTCGTCGGACAGGTTTCCGGCGGCGCGCAGGAGGGCGAAGATGGGCAACTCGTTCCACGTGCCCTTGTGCATCACCGCGCCAAGCCCCTTCGGGAGCACGCGAGGAACGTTGCCGGTGAAGCCACCGCCCGTGATGTGAACGGCACCCCGGAGAGGGAACCGTTCCCGCAGATCGAGGAGCTCGCGCACGTAGATGCGTGTGGGGCGCAACAGCACTTCGCCGAGCGGGGCGCCTAAGCCCCAGTCGTCGGCCTGCATGTCGTACCCGCCGAGTAGATGGCGAACGAGCGAGAAGCCGTTGCTGTGCACGCCGCTGCTCGGAAGCCCCACCAGCTGGTCGCCCACCTCGATGTTCTGGCCGTTCATCACCTGGCTGCGCTCCACCACGCCCACACAGAAGCCCGCGAGGTCGTAGTGCCTTGGGGCGTACATCCCGGGCATTTCGGCGGTTTCTCCACCGATGAGCGCGCAGCCGGCCTGGCGGCAGCCCTCGCAGATGCCCGCCACCACCGCCTCGGCTTCGGCCGGCTCGAGTTTGCCGGTGGCAAAGTAGTCGAGAAAGAACAGCGGCTCGGCCCCGCACACCGCCACGTCGTTCACGCACATCGCGACCAGATCGATGCCGATGGTGTGCGGGTTCTGGAGCTGCTGGGCCAGAAGCAGCTTGGTGCCCACGCCGTCGGTGCCGGCTACGAGCAGCGGCTCCTTGTAGCGTGAGGGCACCTGGAAGAAGCCGCCGAAGCCGCCGATGTCGCCCACCACGCCATCGCGGTAGGTGGAGCGCACGTGTTTGCCGATGCGATCGACCACTTCGTCGCCCGCTTCGATGTCAACCCCGGCGTCACGGTAGGCGTCTCGACTCATGCGCCGCGGCTAACGCGGCGGGCAGCCGACTGCGGTCAGAGCGGGGGCGGGGTGGTCGCGGTGACGAAGGCGGGCTCGGAGCGGAGGTCGGCGTTGTCGATCAACACCACGCCAAAGTCGTAGGTGGTTTCGTAGGCGAGATCGGCGCCGGTAACGCCGAGGCTGAGCCCGAGGGAGCCCCCGTCGCCCGCGCACTCTTCGACCGGGCGGTCCGCGGAATCGGTCATTGCCGTGGGATCGAGTACCATATCGGCGGCACCGCTGGTGTCGACGGTGCCATCGATGGTGTCGTCGAACCAGATGTCCATGGCAAGCACATGGGCATCGCCGTCTTCGTCGGTGAAGTCGATGATCAGCAGGATGCTGGGCGCGTCGTCTTCGCCGTCGCTCCCCGAGATGATGCCGCCCTCCTGCGCAGTCAAGTCTTCGATCACCGGCGGAGTACCCATGCAGTCGGGGGCGGTGTCGGCGGGGTTGAGGCTGCCGTTGCCGGAGTCTTCTTTCTGCTCTTCGCCACACGCCAGAAGGAGGAGACAAAGGAAGGGAAGGGTGCGCATCGTCAAACCTCGTTCGCCGCAAGGTACCACGCTCAGCGAGGGTCGGCGGGATAGACCGGAGCGTGGTGAACAAGCCCACCTCGGCGATCCGCACCTGGCGCCTCCTGCGGGATCAACTCGGCAGCCTGCGCGGCGTGTACGGCGGCGCGAACCGAATCGTGCGGCGCGACGACTTCGCCAGCTTCCCCGAGGCGGTGCTTCTGCTTCAGGGCTTCTTCCAGACGCGGAACGTGTGGGAAGTGATGGAGGATCGCTTGCGGTTCGATGGGTTCGGGGTGCTGTCGTTCGACCTCGGCGGGGTGTTCGGCCTCAACACCCACCGCCCGCAGGACCTCGCCGAGCGGGTGGCGGAGAAGCTGGAGCGGTTGTGCCAACGCACCGGACTGCGCAGTTTTCACATCGTGGGGCACAGCAAGGGCGGCCTCATCGCGCGGGAGTACGTGCAGCACCTCGGGGGCGGCCCGCGCGTGAAGTCGGTGGTCACGCTCGGCACCCCCCACCACGGCACCCCTACGGCGGCCGTGGCGGTGGCGCTCATGGGGCTGGGGGCGATCTCCCGCAGCCCGTGGGACCTCCTCCCGAACAGTCGCTTCGTGAGCAGGCTGAAGGCCGACATCTTTCCGGCCGACGTGCCGCTGGTGAGTGTGCACAGCAAGCACGACGTCGTGTGCCCGTGGTGGGCCAGCGTACTCGCGCCCAAGCCCGGTGAAACCTCGATGAAGAACCGGTTGGTACAGGGGGTCGGACATACGGCGCTGACCTATGACCCCGGGGTGTACGGGATCGTGAGGCAGGAGCTGCGTGAGGCGGCCGCACTCTACGGGCAGCGGCCCCCGCAGCGGCAGGGGCGCTGAGCGGCTACGGCGCCGGCGTTGCTGGGGCTTCGGCGGGCACGGCTGGTGCCGGCGGCGGGGCGGATGGGTCGATCGGCAACTGCCCGTCGTCGTCCATGCAGCAGCGGAAGGCGGTGGCCCGGTTCGTGTCGGTCACTCGCACCTCGGTGACGAACGCACAACGGAATCCCTGCTCGGGTTGGGTGAGTTTGCCGCCCTTATGGTGACCGAGGCGCGGGTCGGAGCCGCTGCGCGCCACCCACTCCATCGCGCCGCCCGAGAGGTCGTAGACCCCCCAGCCGGATTTGCACCCCTCGAAGGAGCCGGAGGCGCGGTCGAGGTGGTCGTCGCGGTCCTTGTCGCCGCCTGGCTGGGAGCCACAGGTTGCCGCTACGTAGCTGGTGCCGTAGCCGTAGGTGTCCATTTCCGGGCCCTTGCAGGCGCGCTCCCACTCCATCGCGGAGCAAAGCCGCTTCCCGCGCGTGGCGCACTGGGCTTCGGCCTCCGCCCGCGACTTGTTCACCACGGGAAAGGCCCCCACTTCGTTGGGGAACTCGAACAGGTCGATGTAGAAAGAGCCCACTTGGGCCACTTGGGCGAGCGGCTCTGTGGGCTGGGCCACCTTGCTGTTTTCACCATGCATCCGCCCCACGATCATGCTCCCTTTGGGGATGTACGCCATGTTCGGGTGGCCGGCGCCCTTCGCCTCCATCTGGGCGGCGTCGATGGGGTTTTCGTTCACAATCTTCGCGCGCAGCGCCTTGTCGTCGCTGTGAGCCTTCTTTACAGGGTCGTTCATCGCGAAGAACCCGACGATAGCCAAGGTTCCAAGTACGCTGCCGCCAACGACCATTCCGATGGCCCGGAGGCTCGTACGCGCAGCCGGCTTGTCGTCGTCCGTGAAACTGCGTTGCACGTCGTTGATCATGTCGCGGGCGGAGAGGTAGCGGTCCTCCGCGTTGGCGCTGATCGCGATGTCGACGATGTCGTCCACGTGCTTGGTGAGGTCTTCACGCACGTGGGACGGGGGCAGATAGGTGCCCATCGGCGTCTGCCCGCACAGGAGCTCGTAGAACATCACGCCGACCGAGTAGATGTCGGTCTGCACCGTGCCGCCTGACGAGGGCGAAGCCAGCTCGGGCGCGAGGTACCGAACGTCGGGGCGATCGACCAGACCCTCGGCAAGGGTGCCTGGCTGGATCATTTCGGAGAACCCGAGACCATCGAGTTTCACCGTGCGCACGGATTTACCCTCGCCTGGGCCGACGATTCTGGTGTTTACCAGCACGTTGGCCGGCTTGATGTGGCGATGCACCATGCCCGCACGGTGAGCGACCTCAGCCGCCTCAAGCACCCGCACGACAATCTGGCAGGCCTCTTGGAGCGTGAACGGTTTCCTCTCGCCCGCGTACCGATCCATCAGGCGACGGAGCGACTCCGCCTCGAAGAACTCCGTCACAACATACAGAGAACCGCCGTGCTCCCCAACCTCGAGCAGGGGAACAAGCGCATCGCTGCGCACCGCCTGCACCCTCTCGAGGGCTGCGCCGCCCGCCCCGAGCCCCACGGACGAGCCCGAGAGCACCTTGACGCACACCTTCTTGCCCGACCCTAGGGATCGAGCCGCGTAGGTGACGCCCGTCGGCCCCGCCCCAAGCTGGCTTTCGACTTCGTACTTCTTTGCGACGACGTCGCCTTGGCGAAAGGGGTTCGTTGATCCAGCCACGGCAGCACTCCGATCCAGCCCAGACGTAGCCCGGAGGCCGGCGCGGGGCCGCTCCCACGTGTAGGAGTCCTGCCCCGTGCGGGGGGGGGACTCTCGGATTCGATTGGTTCAGGCGTTACGATCGCCGACAAAGAATCTCACGACTGCTCTGAGGCGCCGGTACCACTCGCGGGGGTGGATGCGGGCGGCGAAGAGCCAGTGCATCACGAGCCCGAAGAACATCCCGAGCGCGATCAGGGTGATCCCGAACCCCAAGATGGGCCACAGCGGTACGCCCCAGGGCATGGGCGTCCAGCTTGCGATGAGGATCGTGCCGCTCACGGCGAGCGCTAAGGCACAAAGGGCAAGGGAGATGCGCACCGCCGCGTGGCGGAGTTCGAGTCGCATGTCGTTGGCTTCGGGGTCGCGCGTGGTGATGACTACGCGGCCCCTCTCGAGGTCGTTCAGGAGCTGGTTTGCTTGGGTGGGCAGGTCGCGGAAGGCGGTCTGCGCGTGCTGAAGCACGCGGAGCGTGTCGGCGCCGAGCCGTTCGGGGCCGAATCGTCGCGTGACGAGCCGTTGGGCCCAGGGGCGAACCTCCTCGACGATGTCGGTGTCGGGGAGGAGGCGTTTCGCTACCCCGTCGACGAGACTGCCCGCCCTCGCCACCACCGCGAACTCACGCGGGAGCTGGATGCGGTAGCGCGTGGCGACCTCGATGAACTCCATCAACGAGCCGCGGGCGCCGAGGTCCGTGAGGGAAGCGCCGTGGTACTTCGCCATGAGCCGGTCGATCTCGTTCCGGAACGCTTTGAGGTCGACCCGCTCCGAGGTGGCGCCGGCCCGGTAGACGGCCATGGCCACGCTCTCGGAATCGTGAAACACCAGCCCGGCGAAAATGTCGGTCAGCACGTCCTGCATCTGGGCGGTGAGGGTTCCCGTGAGGCCAAAGTCGAGAAAGCAGATTCGGCCGCCATCGAGCACGAGAATGTTCCCCGGGTGGGGATCGCCGTGAAAGAAGCCGTGTTCGAACAGCTGGTAGTACCAGCTCTCAATCAACTTCCGCATGGCCGCTCTGCCCTCGTCGCTCCCCCCCTCGACCTCCTTGAGCTTCTGCCCAACCATCTTCTCCATCACCAAGACGCGTCGAGTGCACAGTTCGACGTACACTTCCGGAATCACCACGCCCTCGATCGCCTGATGGTTCTTGCGGAACCGGGCCGCCGCCCGGGCCTCTTGGAGAAAGTCGAGCTCTGTTTGGATTGCAAGCTCGAACTCCTGGACGATTTCTACGGGAGTGTAGAGCCCGGGCACCTGTACCTGCCCCTCGACCAGTCGTGCCAGCGTGTAGAGGATGTGGAGGTCGCTCTGGAGCAACGCCGGGATTCCCGGCCGCTGAACCTTCACGGCCACTTCGCGTCCATCGTGCAGGCGTCCGGCGTGAACTTGCGCAATCGACGCGCTGGCCAGCGGCATCTCGTCGAAGCGTTCAAAGACCTCCGCAAGCGGGCGACCGAGCTCCTCCTCCACCACCGTGCGGACCTGCTCGAACGGAACGCGCGGCGCGTTGTCCTGCAGTTCCGCCAGTTCCGTGAGGACGGCAGCGGGCAGAATGTCCGGACGGACGGAGAGCACCTGGCCGAGCTTGATGAAGGTGGGACCAAGATCTGCGAGCGCGAGTCGGATACGTCGGGCCACCGGCTCCTTTGTCGCGCTCGTGGCTGCCTCCATGCCGAGGATCCGGCTGAGCTCGCCGAAACCGTGCCCGGCAAGCGTGAGCGCCACGTCGCGCACTCGGGGCAGGTCGGACACGGAGATGTGCGTGCTCATGCCGTGCTCAGTATGCCCGAGCGAACACGGCCACGTGTGTGGCCGGGCGGCCGCTGTAGAAGCAGGGGCCCGTAGGGGTTTGCAGATCGAGCGGGTAGCATCGGATGGTCGCTCGGGTCTCTTCCTTGATCGTGGCCTCGTTCGCGGCGTCGTCGCACCAGTTCACTACGAAGAAGCCGCCGGCGTCAACTCTCTGCTTGAGCTCAGCATAGCTGCTCACCGGCAGGGTGCGCTCACGGAGGCGTTCGGCGGCGCGGTCGTAGAGCGTGGACTGGATGCTGTCGAGCTGTGCCTGTACGGCTGCGAGGAGGTTGTCGTCCACGGGGATGGAGAATTTCCCGCCTCCGGTGCGAGGGGCGGCGAACACGGCACCCTTCGCCATGTCACGGGGGCCAATCTCGAGGCGCAAGGGCACTCCCTTCCGCTCCCACTCGAAATACTTCGCGCCCGGCTTGAGCTGGTCGCGGGTGTCGACTTTCACGCGCAGTCCCTTCAGGCGGGCCGCCACTCCCTCCGCGAAGGCGACCACCTCGGCCCGCTCAGCGTCGCCCTTCCAGATGGGCGTGAGGACCACTTGCACGGGAGCGATCGCCGGGGGAAGAACGAGCCCCGTGTCGTCGGAGTGGGTCATGATCACCGCGCCGACCAGGCGGGTGCTGACCCCCCAGCTGGTGGCCCACACGTGCTCTCGCACGCCCGACTCGCCGGTAAACGTCACGTCGAAGGCCTGGGCGAAATTCTGGCCGAGGAAGTGGCTCGTGCCCGCCTGGAGTGCCCAGCCGTTCTGCATCATCGCCTCGATGCACAGCGTGTCCACCGCGCCGGCGAAACGTTCGGAGGCGCTCTTGGCGCCCGCGATCACGGGGAGTGCGAGCACGGTGCGAGCGAACTCTTCGTACACCCGCAACATCTGCATGGCTTCGGCTTCAGCTTCGGCTTTGGTGGCGTGGGCGGTGTGCCCTTCTTGCCACAGGAACTCGGCGGTGCGGAGGAAGGGGCGGGTCTTCATCTCCCAGCGCACCACATTGGCCCACTGGTTGATGAGGATCGGGAGGTCCCGGTGGGACTGAATCCATTTGCCGTACATGTGCCAGATGATCGTTTCCGAGGTGGGCCGGATGATCAGCGGCTCTTCGAGCTTGGCGGTGGGATCGGGCTCCACGCCCTCACCGCCGGCCACCGCGCGGAGGCGGTGGTGAGTGACCACCGCACACTCCTTGGCGAACCCGGCCACGTGCTCGGCCTCCTTGGAGAGGAAGGACATGGGGATGAGCAAGGGGAAGTAGGCGTTCACGTGCCCGGTGTCGCGGAAGCGGGCATCGAGCTCGTTGCGCATGAGGTCCCACACGGCGAACCCATGAGGGCGCAAGACCATCGACCCCTTCACCGGGGAGTAGTCGGACAGCTCGGCGGCAGAGATGACGTCGAGGTACCACTGGGAGTAGTCGGTGGCACGGGGGGTGATGCTGTGGTCGGCCATGGGCGCTTCTGGGAGGGGCGCGGCCCATAGCCCGGCAGGGGGCCGGCCTCAATGGTCGAGGACGGGTCCGCTCGGGGGGCCGGGGTTCGGACCGGGCCCGGTGCCCACCCGGGTAGCTCCCTCCGGGTCGTTGACCGGAGGGCCGGTGCTCGTAGCGGGGCCGGCCGCGAGGCGCGCCGCATAGGCGGCCTCGATCGCCTCGGCCCCGGCCAAGGGGCCTGGCTCCGCCAACGTCCAGAGCGACAGGCAATCCCCCTCCTTGTGGTCACCGAGCACCTCGTCGATGCGAGCGATCGCTGCGAGGTCGCCGCGCCCGAGGCAGTCGTGTGTGAGGAGCACCGACCGGAACCCTCGCCGCCACAACAGCGCAAGATGGGTCTCCAGTTCGTCCCGTTCGACCTCCGCCCCCTGCACTACTCGCGCCAAGCCGTTGGCGGCCACCCAATCGATGCCGTCGGTGGCCCAACCGTCCACACGTTCGATCGGGATGGTCTCCATGGGGCGGTCGAGGTGAAGTTGGGCAGAGATACTGCGAGCACGGTCTTCGGAGTCGAACAACACCCCGGGCACTCGACCCTGCGAGCTGGCGCCCGTCTTGAGTACCCAGGACAGCTCGGCCACCGCACCGGGCGGCGCTTCGACGTCGGCAACACCTTCGAGGCGAAACGTGCTGCGCGGGAACGTGACACGGTCGTTCACCAGCACGTCCGCGAGCACCAGCGGCATCGCGTACCAGGCCCAGCGGAAACGGGTGGAGGCGGCGACGAGCACGGCTAACGCCGTCGTGGTGATGGAGAGGTATCGAACGGGGAAGTTCAGCGGCTCGGCGAAGTAGCTGAGCGCTCGGTTCATGGGGGAGAGCGGCATCAAGAGCGGGGTGCCGCCCTCGCCCCCCCAATACGTGAGGTTCCCGAGCGCGAGGGTCACCCCTACCGCTGCGATGCCCAGCCAAGGCAGGGCACCTCGTCCCAACGCCCACGCGCCCACGACCCCCAGCACGAGCGCCAGCACTCCAAAGTAGCGCCCCCCGAGGTACGCCTCGAAGGGAGCCAGCGAATCGCCGCTGGGGGTAGCGTCGGGAGTGAACAGCTCGAGGAAGCGGAGCGACGTGACGGGGTAACTGTCCTTCGGAAAGCCGTCGGACATCCAGGCCCAGAAGCCCTCGCTGGGTGCGGTGGCGGCGGCACCATAGGTGCTGGCGAACAACGTGATCGTGGGCACCACGACGAGGAGCGAGAGGGCCGCCGCACCCGCCCACCCCAACCACAGCCGCCGCTGCAGTCTCGCCTCGACCACGGCGAACACCCCGACAGCCGTGGCGAGGAAGAAGCCGTGGTAGAAACAGGCCAGGGTCGAAGCGGCCACGACGAGGCCGACCCGCACGAAGTCGCGGGCCCTGCGGTCGCGATGGGCGCAGACGGCGCACGCGAGCCCGAGAGGCAACCACCACGCCTGTCGAAGCTCGCCGATGCCCGCGTGCATCGTGAACGCGGTGAAGGCGCTGCCCTGTGCCACTGCGGCGGCCGCCAGCGCGCCGCGGCGCTCTCCCGTCACCAGCCAGCCCAGCCATCCGGTACACAGCCCCACGAGGAAGACGTGGAGGACGGCGAGCAGGTTGGCGGCGAGCACCGGGGGGATTGGGAGCCATGCCGTGAGCAGGCCGTTGGCGACCTCGATTGGGTAGAGGTCGATGCCCGCCGGGTAGTTGATCAGCGTCGTGCGGAGGCCCCAGGGGCCGCTCCACAGCTCGCGATGCATCCACCACAGGTTCCAGACGTGTTTGAGGCCGTCGCCGTTTGGGGAGCCCAGAGCCGCCGAAGCGGGGTGGAGGGCGGCCGGCCAGGTGAAGAAGATCGCCAGCAACAACGACTGAATGAGGAGCAGCCGCGTGGGCACCGCTTCCGGGTAACGCGCTGCCCGGTTAGGCGCGCCCGCCTTCCCCCCGGGTGCTCATGTCCGCCGAATCCCAGCGTGTAGCCAACCTGCTTCGTGGCCTCGCCATGGATGGCGTTCAGGCCGCGAACAGCGGGCACCCGGGTATGCCGATGGGCATGGCCGACGTGGCGACTACGCTGTGGTCGCGCTTCGTGAAGTACGATCCGGTCGACCCGCTTTGGGCCGACCGCGACCGTGTCGTCCTCTCCGGAGGCCACGGCAGCATGCTGCTCTACGGAGTGATGTTCCTGACAGGGCAGGGGATTCCCGGTCACCCCCACCTCGGGCCGCTCACGATTCACGACCTGAGCCAGTTTCGGCAGTGGGGCAGCCGCACGGCCGGGCACCCCGAGTACAAGGAGTGCCCCGGCGTGGAGTGCACCACGGGGCCCTTGGGCCAGGGAATCGCGATGGCGGTGGGCATGGCGCTCGCCGAGGCTCACCTCCGCGAACGTTTCGGCGCCGACCTCGTCGACCACCGCACGTGGGCCTTCTGCGGCGACGGCGACTTGATGGAGGGTGTGGCCATGGAGGCCGCCAGCCTTGCCGGCCACCTCGGCCTTGGGCGCCTCGTGGTGCTGTTCGACGACAACGGCATCACGATCGACGGGGGCACGCACCTCTCCTTCTCCGAAGACACCACCCGCAAGTTCGAGGCGCTGGGCTGGCATGTCCTCACGGTGGATGGGCACGATCACGCCGCTGTGGCCAATGCGATCGCGGCGGCGCGCGACGTGGCGGATCGCCCCTCGTTGGTGCGGTGCCGCACCACCATCGGGTTCGGCTCGCCCAACAAGGGCGGCAAGTCCGCCGCGCACGGAGCGCCGCTCGGGGTGGAGGAGGTGCGCCTCTCGAAGGCCGCCCTCGGCCTCGACCCCGAGGTGGCCTTCCAGACCGAGGAGTCGGCATTCGCCTTCTACCGCTCGGGCGACGCCACCCGCCGCAACGTCCGCGCGGCTTGGGAAGCCCGGCTGGCCGCTTCCCCGCTCGGTGCGGCATTCCGGGAGCAACTTGACGGGGTGGTCTCCACCGCCTCGGTGGCTTGGCCCGAGCACGTAGCAGGCAGCCGACTCGCCACCCGCAAGGCTTCGCAGGCGGCCATCCAGGCCATCGCGGCGGCGCTCCCCGGTTTCTTGGGCGGGAGCGCGGACCTCGCGGAGAGCAATCTCACCTACATCAAGGGCAGCACCGAGGTTCGCCGCGGCGAGTACGGCGGTCGGAACATCTGTTTCGGCATCCGTGAGCACGCTATGGCCGCAATGGGTAACGGCCTCGCGCTGCATGGCGGCCTGCGGCCATTCTGCGCCACTTTCCTAATTTTCCACGACTACCACCGACCGAGTTTTCGCCTCTCCGCGCTCATGGGGCTGCCGGTGGTGTACGTCTACACCCACGACAGCGTGTGGGTGGGCGAGGACGGCCCCACTCACCAGCCCACCGAGACGATCGCGAGCATCCGTCTGGTCCCCAACGGTTGGCTCGTCCGGCCCGCCGACGCCAACGAGGCCAACGAGGCTTGGGCGATGGCGCTGGAGCGCACCGACGGCCCGGTGGCGCTGGCGTTGACCCGGCAGGACCTCCTCACGCTCGATCGCTCGGTGTACCCGCCCGCGTCGAGCATCCGGCGGGGCGGGTACACGCTTGTGGAAGCTGCAGGCGCCGCGGTCACGTTCGTGGCCTCGGGCTCCGAGGTGGGCCTGGCGCTGCTCGCTCGTGATGCTCTCGCGGCGGAGGGGATTGTCGCCCGAGTCGTAAACCTGGCGTGCACTGCCGTGTTCAACGCCCAGCCGCGCGAATACCGAGCCGCCGTGCTCGGCTCCGCCCCGCGCGTAACGGTGGAGGCGGGCGCCACCGCGGGACTGGAGCGCTACGTCGGCGAGGGCGGCGCGGCCGTGGGCATCGACCGCTTTGGCGCGAGCGCGCCCGGCAAAGTGGTGAGTGAGCAGCTTGGGCTGAATGTTCCGAACCTCGTAGCGGTGGCGAAGTCCGTTCTGCGCTGACTCGCTACCCGCCGACGTGCATGCCGACCCGGCGAGGCCCGCCCGCGGCGGTTCCCCCGCGTAGGGCGGCGTGCTACATGGCACCACGCCCTTAGCAGCATCCCTCGGAGATCCGTTGCCCATTACGCAGAAGGCCTATAAGGACCTTAACTTTCTCAACAGTCCGGCCGCTCGAACCGTTCGTATCCTCTGCGAGTACGAAGAGCCTCGTGAACGTTTCTATCGGGCGCGGCTGCGCGACACGATCGTGGTTTTCGGCTCCGCACGCATCAAGTCGCCCGACGACGCCGCTTCGGACCTCGCGGCGGCGCAGGCCGGCGGCGATGTCGCGGCGGTCGCGCGAGCCGAGAAGTCCGTGGGTCTGTCACGCTACTACGCCGACACCCGCGAACTGGCGCGCCGGCTCACCGAGTGGAGCATGGCCCGACCCGACCATCACCGCGACTTGGTGATCACCACCGGGGGCGGCCCCGGCATCATGGAGGCCGGCAATCGCGGCGCCGCCGACGTTCCTGGTGGGAAGAGCGTGGGCTTGGGGATTTCTCTGCCATTCGAAGAGAAGGTGAATCGCTGGGTGACCCCCGAACTCGCCTTCGAGTTCCACTACTTCTTCATGCGGAAGTACTGGTTCAGCTATCTGGCCAAGGCGGTGGTGGTCATGCCGGGCGGTTTTGGTACGCTCGACGAGATGTGCGAGATTCTCACCCTGCGCCAGACCCGGCGGATCAGCAAGCCGATGCCGATGGTCCTCTACGGCACCGAGTACTGGGACGAGGTCATCGACGTGGAGGCGATGATCCGATGGGGCACGATCAGTGAAGCCGATCGCGGGCTCATGCACCGCAGCGACAGCGTGGACGACGCCTTCGCGTTCCTCACCTCCCACCTCGACTCCACCGAGAAGGATGCCGGCAAGTGACACCCTGGAATATCCGCAAGCGTCTCAAGTCCGTGCTCGCCCGCCCGGAGGCGCCGCGGGACGAGTCCTACACCCTGACTCTCGTATTGCCTGATGGCACCGCGCACGAAGTGAGGGCCGAGGCCCGGTACACGCTGGTCATGGCCTCGCAGTCCCTCGAAACGCCGATCGCCACGGGCTGTCCCGACGGCGGCTGCGGCGGCTGCGGCGTGGACGTCTTGGACGAACGTGGGCTGGCCGCGCCGACCGACGCCGAGGCCAAGCTCCTCCGCGAGAAGGGCAAGCCGGGGCAGCGGTTGGCGTGCCATGCACGGGTGTCGGGGAGTGGCGCCCGCGTGAAGGTGCTGACCACGTGGTCGATGGAGCAGACGGCAGGCGAGTAATGTCCGACGCCGCCCTTCCTCCGCTGCTCCTGCTGCTCCTTGCGGTGGGCATCGTTGGCGGCGTGTTGGTCTGGTTGCTGATGGTTCGTGTTCTCTCGCCTTGGTCGCGTGTGGTGCAGGCCCATGGTGTGGTGTTCCCGCCGCCGGCGAATGCCCACCGCGTGAGTGGCCAGACCGTTCGGGTGGGCTCCCGGTTCTCGGTGCTCGGCCTCGGCCGAGTGGCCGTGAGCCGCGACACGTTGTGGCTGTCATTTGCTGCCCCCGCTTCGTGGTTCTTCGCCGAGGTGATGGTGCCTCTCGACGCCGTCCGTCTGCACGCCCCCGAGGACTGGCTCGCCAGCGGCGCCCGGGTGGAGCTGCTGTCGGTGTCGGGGGTCTCGGTCACGCTTCGTGGAGATGGGGCGCAACTGGTGATCGCCCGCCTTGGGTAGGGGCGATAGGGCGGGGGGATGTTGATCACGCGGGTGTATACGAAGACGGGCGACAAGGGCGAAACGCGGCTGGTGGGCGGGCAGAAGGTGGCGAAGGACCACGTGCGCATCGCCAGCTACGGCACGACCGACGAGCTGAACAGCATCGTGGGCATCGTGCGGTGGCACAACTCGAAGAGCGGGGCTGCCCCCGAGGCCGTTGCGCGCATTGACGCCATGCTGCACCTCGTGCAGAACGACCTTTTCAACGTAGGGAGCGACCTCGCCACTCGCCCAGAGGATCGTTGGGAGGGGATGGTGCGCGTGAACGAAGCCGACATCGAGCGGCTCGAGGGCTGGATCGACGAGCTGAACGAAGACGTGGGGCCCCTCCGAGAGTTCATCCTTCCGGGCGGCGGCCCGGTAGGGGCGTTTCTGCACCAGGCACGCACGGTCTGTCGGCGCGGCGAGCGGGAAGTGGTCGCGCTCTTGCGTGAGGAGCCCGAGACGGACGCGCTTCCCATGAAGTACCTCAATCGGCTGTCGGACTACCTCTTCGTTCTGGGGCGGTGGGCCGCGAAGCAATTGGGCGAACCGGAATTTCTGTGGGATCGCCCCGTTCCCGGACCCAAGGGGGGCTGAAGAAGCCCGCACCGCCGCCCACCCGGCGTGTTAGACGCCCGCAGATCTGGAGGCTCCGGTGGCAGGACAAGTGCAGAAGGCGAGCGTAGACAATCTTCGCGCCAGCGACGAGAAGACGGTCCAGATTCTGGTCGACGATTTGCTGCGGTTGCATATCGAGCGCATCGAAACCCGCGTGGTGGCTGACCTTTTTGCTGTGGCCGACGGAAAGCTCAGCCCTTCGCTCTCGGCCGACCTCAAGGGGTGGGCCGCTCGGGCCACCCGCGAGATCTTGGACCTGCCCGATGGCGAGATCCTCCGCACCTTCCTCGCCGAAGTGTCCGAGATCCCTGCGGGGCTCGTGCCTCAGCGCCTGCGGGACGCCGTGGGCTCGCTTGCCGCGCAGTCGAGTGCCGCGACGGTCCAGATGATCGACGAGATGGCGAAGGTGTGGGAAGAAGAAACGCCTACGCCGGTGGTGCTCCCGATCGCCAAGGCCATGGTCGCGGTGGTCAAGACGCGCGCGCCCGCGAAGGCCCGCTCCGCAACCAGCCGCACGCCCGCCGCCGACGTCGACCCGCGCCGCGCCGACTACGTTCGGCAGGACGTGATGAACACTTTGGCTCGCGTGGAGAACGGCATCAAGGAGAGCGTGCTGGTGGGTGGTATCCGCCATCGCAGCCCCTTCAAGGACATCACCGAGAACGAGATTAAGGCGGAGCTTCGGAAAATGGAGCGCGAGGGGCTCAAGCAGAAGGCCGGCGAACTTCGGATCAAGAAGACCGGCGAGCGCTGGGGCATGCGCTAACGGTGTTCCACACCGCTTGCTGAGACATTTTGGAACTCGACGGCCCCGCCGGTGCGCTTGGGCAGGTTGCGAAAATTCGGCGGCACAGCTGCGAGGGGCTCTAGGTCGGCGAGCAGCGCACCGATGAAGGCTTGTTGAGCCGGATCGGCGCTGTCGGTATGCAGACGCCGGAGGTGCGGGAGGTTGTGCGCGCAGAGGGGGAAGGAGCCCCACGGGCAGCCGGAGCAGGGATCGGGCGTCTTCCGCTCGCGAAGCGTGGTCGCCAGCTTGTAAAATCCCCCAACCGCTCCAGCAATGCCCACCCGTCCCACCCAGCCGGCGGCGGTGAGCGGCGCCACCCATAAGGCCCAACCGGTCAGCGCAAGGGCGATTCCCAAGCAGACTCGGCTGGGGAACTTGTACGCGCGCACCTGGACGAACGGTTGCCCGAAGGTGGGGAGAAAAAAACCCAGCGCGGCGAGGCAGGCTGCGCTGGCGCTAAGGTCCGGATGCAGCGTTGCCCACACCGCGATGCCACCGACGACTCCCGTTCCCAACCCGGCGCAGCCGAGGCAGATTGGATAGCCGAAGGGACGCACAAGGTGGTGATCGTGACGCCCGCAGTCAGGATGATGCGCCAACGGGCGAAACTGCCCGAGCAGCGACAGCGGCGTGGGATTCACTGCGCGCTCGGGCTCAGACCTTCACGAAGACGATGATCGCGCAGCGTTTGGGGCAAAAGGGGCCGAACTGGGTGCGGACATCGAGGAAGATATTTTGCAGCTTATAGCCTCGTTCGGCCATCTGGTTGCCGAGGGCCGCGATGCGGTCGGTGGGCAGGGCGCCCGAACAGCAGCCAACGTCGACGGTAAGCACTTGATATTGAGGTTCCAACAAAGACTCCTACGAAGGGAAGGGCAGGGGGGTCGGTAACGCCACTGGTGCTTCGAATCAAGTTTCCTTCGGCGCTGGCCCTCAACAATATCGAAGGCCCTTCCACCGAGGCGTCGTTCAAGGGCGGAGCCATGCGCGCCCGGCGCCCCGCATCGATCGCGGTTAGAGTAGCGGCAGGAGCCACCATGCCCATCTACGAGTACCGCTGTGAGTGTGGCGACGTCGTGGAAGCCCTCGTGCGCGGCGGTCGCGAGCCCATCGACGCTCGCGATGTTGGCCACTACTGTGACACCTCCGGCCAACTGAAAAAGCTGATCTCCGCCCACAACGTGGGCCACGGCGGCGGCTCCGCCTACCGCGTGTCGGAGTCCGGCGCATCAGAGGTGTCGGCCGACGCCGGCTGCGGTCACTGCGGCACGCCTACCGCATGCTCCTACGACTGACGCTTCTCCCCCTCGTAGCCGCCTGCGGTCGTTCCGATGCCGACCTGCTTCTTGAGGCGCTGTCCGCCGCGGATCACGCCGTCGCTGCGCTGGCGTGCGGCCGGCTCTCCGACGTAGAGGCCGACCGCTGCCGGGTGAGCGTAGCGGCGCTCCACCACCGGGACGAAGCCGCAGATTGCGCCGCGGTGGTCGACCCCCTCTGGCGCGACGAGTGTGATTTCCAGCTTGCCGAGCGCTTCGCGGTGTCCGGTCGCGCGGCCGAAGCGGTGGCGCTGTGCGCCGGCACGCGGTTCGTGCGCGAATGTAGCTACCACCTCCTTCGTGAGGTGGCGCGCAGCACCGTCGGGCGCTCTCCGCTGGAGGCAGCGACGGCTCTCGACCCCTGGCGGGATCTGCCTACCGTGCGCGACGCCCCGCGACTCTTCTGGAAGGCGTGGTTCCGCGAGGGTCGCGCCGCGGGCGGTGTCGTGAGCCCTGTGGGTTGCCCCGATGCCGAGTGTGAAGGGGCGGCCCGCGAAACGCTGTTCGAGTCCCTGCGAGCGCTCCACCGGGCCGATCCAGTGGGCTTCTGTGCAGCGCCTCCGGGCTCGCCTCCCGGCTGGGCGGACGCCGCGATGGTGGCCAGTTGGGCAGCGCACTGGTCGGCCGACACCTGCGCACGGGATGCCGCCGCCCCGCCCCGCGCTATACCGCCGTCGCCATGATTCCTGCCCTTCTTCGGTCGAGTGCACTCACCGCCGCCGCCACTGTTCAGAACGAGGGCGACGTGGACGTGCTCGTGCCCACCAACAACGCCGCCCACGGCGACTATCAGTGGAACTTCGCCTTCCGGGTGGCGCGCGCACGCAAGGAGAATCCGAGGGCGCTCGCCGAGAGGCTCCTGCCCTTCTTCATCGAACATCCCGGCGTGGCCCACGCGGAGGTGGCGGGGGCCGGGTTCGTGAACGTGCGCCTGCGCGACGACTGGCTGGCGTCGGCTCTGGCACGACAGGCGGGGAACCCCGGCGCGACCGTGGCGCAGACGGGCGCCGGCAAGCGGGTGGTGGTGGACTTCAGTTCGCCCAACGTCGCCAAGCGGATGCACGTGGGGCACATGCGCAGCACGCATCTCGGTCACGTGATCACGCTCCTACACGCCGCCGCGGGGTGGCAGGTGATCGGCGACAACCACCTCGGCGACTGGGGCACTCCGTTCGGGAAGCTCATTGTCGCGTGGAACGATTGGCGCGACGAAGTGGCCTACGCCAAAGACCCGGTGGGAGAGCTGGAACGGCTCTACGTGCGTTTCGGGGACGAGGCGAAGTTCGACCCCGCTGTTCACCCCCCAGAGCGCGAGGCCGCAGCACTCCTCCTCAACGATCGCGCCCGCGAGGAGACGGCCAAGCTCCAACGGGGAGACGCCGCGAATCGGCTCCTTTGGCAGGACTTCCGGTCCCGGTCGCTCGAAGAGTACGAGGGGGTCTATGCGCGCATGGGGGTGACGTTCGACGAGGTGCTCGGCGAGTCGGAGTACGGTCCCGTGACCGACAGCGTGGTGGCCGACCTCTTGGAGCGCGGCATCGCCGAGAACAGTGAAGGCGCGGTGATCGTGAGGCTCGGCGAGCAGGTGAGCGTGGTCCGCAAGAAGGACGGCGCGGCCACCTACACCGCCACCGACCTCGCGTGCGTTCGTTATCGGGTGGACCGTTGGCGCCCGGACCGCATGGTGTACGTCACCGACGCTCGCCAGCACCAGCACTTCATGAACTTCTTCGCGGTGGCCCAGCGCTCGGGCGTGGAGGCTGACCTCGTACATATGGGCTTTGGCATGCTAAAGTTGCCCGATGGCGCGATGAGCACCCGCAAAGGCAACGTGATCCGTTTGGTCGATCTGCTCGACGAGGCCGTGGCCCGCGCGCGCGCCGTCGTGGATGAGAAGAGCGGGAGTTTCCCCGAGGAGGAGCGCGCAGCCATCGCGGAGGCCGTCGGTGTGGGCGCGGTGCGCTACCAGGACCTCGTGCAGTCCCCCCAGAGCGACATCACCTTTGACTGGAAGAAGATACTAGCGATGGACGGGAACAGCGCTCCCTACCTGCTCTACACCCGAGCCCGGGCGGCCAGTATCTTACGAAAGGCAACTGCAGACGGTGGAGCCCTCGCTGCACCGGTCGCTACCCTCACCCACCCCGTGGAGCGTGACCTCGCGCTGGCCCTCTTGCGCGTGCCGGAGGCGGTGGACGGAGCGCTGCGCGCTTCTGCCCCCAATCTCCTCGCCGACGGCGTGTACCGCGCCTGTGAGTCGTTCAACCGCTTCTACTACGAGCTGAAGGTGCTCGACGAAGCGGAGCATCGGGCTTCCCGATTGGCGCTCGTGCAGGCGGCCGACGCCATTTTGGTGCACGCATTGGGCCTCCTCGGCCTCCGAGCGCTGGCCCGGCTTTGATCGCGCTCAGCGAGAGCGATCGCATCTTCGCGCGTGAGCGGCAGTTCAATGCGCGTCGCTTCGCCGCCGTACGGCTCGTGGCGACGGTGGCCTGGTCGTCGTCGGGGCTGTTTCTCGGCTGGCGCCCGCAGCAGCCGGTGATCCTCGTCTACATGGGCCTCGCTGCGCTCGTCTGGCTCGGCGTCTGGCGTTTTCCTAGCCGCCTCGGGGCGAGCCTGTGGGCGATCGGGCTGGTGGACCTCCCGATGTTGGAGCTCGCTCAGTGGATCTCATGGCGGGGCAACAACGAGGTCGCCACCTACGTATTGGGGGTGAACAACGCACTGCTCGGCCTGGTGGTGCTGGCCTCAGGCCTCGCGCTGCGCCGGAGCTTCACGCTCACCCTCGCGGCGCTCTGTCTCCTGGCCCAGATCACCATGCTCCTTGGCATGGGCGAGTTTCTGGTGAGTCGGCTAGTGGCGGTCACGCTCTTGCTGGGCACGGCCGTGGGCTTGGTGTCGCTTTGGCGGCGCCAACTGTTTCGCCTGGTCGGCGTGGCCGCAGCGGAAGTTTCCGCACGCAGTCGGTTGCAGCGGTACTTCTCGCCCGCAGTGGCGGAGCGGATTCTGGAAGGTGGCGCAGAAGAGGTGCGTAGTGAACATCGTGTAATCACGGTGCTTGTGGCCGATATTCGTGGGTTCACGGCCATGGCCTCTGTCGCGGAGGCCGACGCGGTCGTGCGCTGGCTCGACGACTACTTCGGCGTGATGGTGGCGGTCATTTTTGCGCACGGCGGCACGCTCGACAAGTTCCTGGGCGACGGTGTGCTCGCTTGGTTTGGCGCGCCTGGTGAACAGCCCGACCACGCGGAGCGCGCTGTGCACTGTTCGATCGCGATGCAGGCGGCGCTCGTGGAGTTGAACGCTCGCCGTGCGCACGAGGGGCTGGCTGCCTTGCAGATTGGGGTCGCCGTTCACACGGGGCGCGCCCTCGTGGGCGATATCGGGCCGCAGACGCGCCGGGAATACACCGCCATCGGCGACACCGTGAACGTGGCCAGTCGCGTGGAGGGGCTGACCAAGGTCGTGGGCGTGGGCATCCTCGTGACGGGGAGCACTCGCGCTGCCGCCGGCCAAGGCTTTGCGTGGAAGCAGCTCCCCCCGCAGCAGGTTCGCGGGAAGGGCGAACCCATTGAGGTGTGGAGCGTGGCCGAGCTCGCCGCAGCGAACTGACGGCGCGTTGGCGTTCAGGCAGGCGGGAGACCACAGCCCAGAGCGTCGCCGGCGCCGAATGCGCGGAAGCCCCATGGCTGGAGCGTGAGGGGCTCCGGGCTACGGTGGGGGAACGCCGGACCGCCGTCGGGGTGTCGGACGTTGGTCACTCGGGCTACATCGAACCGATGACCCCACCCGATCCCGCTCTCGACGCTGCGGTCGATCCCCGCTCGCTCACCCCCTCCCAGTGGCGCGCTGTTCTGCGTGCCGAGGAGTTCGCCATCCTGCGCGAAGCGGCCACGGAGCGGCCGGGGAGCAGCCCGTACAACACCGATCCCGGGCCGGGCGCTTTCCACTGCGCGGGCTGCGCTGCGCGGCTCTACTCGGCCGAACACAAGTTCCACTCGGGATGCGGGTGGCCATCGTTCTTTCAGGAGGTGGCTCCCGGCGCGCTCGAGGTGCACCGCGATGTCTCGCACGGCATGGTGCGCACCGAAATGCGCTGCGCCCGCTGCGGCGGCCACATGGGTCACATCTTCGGCGACGCCCCACAAACGCCCACCGGAACACGGCACTGTGTGAACGGACTGGCCGTCGTACATGTGCCTGAGGGCGCGGAGGTCGGTGCGGTTTTCGCGGCTTGGCGGCGGGGGGGCTGATTCTTACGGACGTTGATGCCGGTCGCCGCGCAGGACGCGGCGCCGGTGGGGCGAAGGTCCTTTGCCAGCCGGCGGCCTCGGAAGGGGCAGCGTGCGGAAACGCCAGCGTTGGCGCGGGGGCCTGCCACAGGTAGCCGCCCCTCCGTTCGCCCCGCAACGGGGCTCAGTCGGGACGGCCACCTGGGTCACCCGGGCCTACCGATCCACATCCACAATCACCTTGCCCACCACCCGCCCGGTGATCGAACGCCGCCACGCCGCCGCCAACTCCGCGAGCGGGAACCGGCTGTCAATGACCACGCGGAGCTGGGCAGCTGAGTAGAGCTCGTCCAAGTACACGAGATCCGCAGCGCTGGGCTGGAGCAGGATTGTGCGCACGGAGCGCGAAGTGAACGGGTTGAACAGGCTGCGGAGGAGGATTCCGGGGGAGGGGAGGCAGGTGACGTACCGGCCGCCCCGCACCAGCAAACCCAAGAAGGGAGCCGCATCGCTGCCCACGCAGTCGAGAACGATGTCGAAGGGGGGCTGGCCGGCGTAGGGGTCAGCGCTGGCGTAGTCGATCACGGCATGGGCGCCGAGGCTGAGTACCAGCTCGGCGTTGCGCGCGCTGCACACGCCTACGACCGTGGCCCCCGCCGCGCGCGCGATCTGCACGGCGAAGTGACCGACCCCGCCCGAGGCGCCCACCACGAGCACGCGCTCCCCGGCTCCCGAGAGCGGCATGCCCGCCTTGTCGCGCAGTGCCTGCACCGCCGTCATGCCCGCCAACGGCAGCGCCGCCGCTTCGCCGTCGCTCATCGCTTCAGGGATGCGTGCCAGCACCCCCGCTCCGACCAGCGCGTACTCGGCAGCGGCGCCTCCCGAGGCGTCTGCGATCCGAGCGTGCACCCGGTCGCCCGCAGCGAACCCCGTCACGTCGGGGCCGAGCGCATCTACGAGCCCCGCGGCGTCGTACATGGGCACGGACGGGAATTTCACGGGCATCACGAGCCGGTACTCGCCGCTGGCCCGCTTCCAATCGATGGGGTTCACGCTGCCGGCGTGGACCCTCATCCGGACCTGTCCGGGCCCGGGCTCGGGCTTCGGCACCTCCCCGAGCTTCAGCACGTCGGGAGAACCGTAGGCGGAGTACCTCAGCGCGCGCATTCCTTCCGCCTATCTCATTCTTCCGCGAATCCCGTGTCGGGGAGGGCGCCGCCGGTCCAGTTGAAGTAGGTCGCCGTCACCTTCGAGCCCGGACGAGGAATCGACCAGCCGGCGAAAACGATGGCGTTCGCGCGCCCATCGTAGCGCCAGCCGTCTTCATCGCGGCGCGGAATCTCGGCGTTGTCCACCTTGACGATGAGCGTGTTCAACAGCGGGAGGTCGGTGAGCACGAAGCTCGTGTTGAGGCCGATCGCCTGATTGGCCACGCGCTCCAGCATCGCATCGATGTCGTTCACGCAGATGCTCTCGCGCATGCCCTCCGACGCGGTCATCGCGGCGATGTACCGGGTGCCGGGGTCGGCGGCGGCCAGCGGGCTCGCGCAGCCGTTGGGCTCGTCGCCCACGATGGCGTTCACGTGTACCACCATGCCGGGTCGCGTGAGTCCGAGGTCGGCGAGGAAGTCAGCCACCTCCACGTCGGACTGGTCGTCTTCGTCGCTGTACACGACGACCTCGAGATTTGCGTTCTCCCGCGCAAAGTCGGGGTACACCAGCGAGCTCGCGCCGGCGGTGGCGGTCTCGAAACCGGCTTCGTCGCGGCTTCCACGCAAGCCGGCGGC
>CANKOI010000042.1 GCA_947484175.1 Deltaproteobacteria bacterium | reverse complement strand
GGCACGGTCACGGATCTCGGGGGCGGCCTCTACGAAGCCAGCTTCGCCATTCCGTCCAACGCTTCGGGCGACGTGAAGGTGTCGGTCGCTACGCAGGACGGCACCGCGTCGAGCTTCATGCGAGTGCCCGTGGGCGGCGCAGAGTCGATGTGGTCGGCGGCGAGCCCCTTCACGACAACCGAATCGACGGATCCGTACGCCCCGAAGGCGCCGGCTCCGGCGCCCGCGCCCGCGCCCGCGCCGGTGGTGAAGCCCGCGCCGCCACCCGTGCCGGTAGCCGTGGCCAAGCCGCCCGCCCCGCCGAAGCCGGCGGCGCCGGCCCCCCCCGCAGGCGAGCACCCGTGGCTCCGCATTCGCGGCGGCGCAGAGTTCGCGTGGTACGAGTACAACCAGCTTCCGCTCGCGCAGGAGACGGTGCTGTTCCCGCGTGGCCTGGAGTTGGACTCGCTCTCCTACGGCGGCCACGTGCAAGGCCGCGCCTTCCTCCCCATGTTCAAGTATGTGGGCGTCGAGGCTGACTTCCGCGGCACGACCTACAACCTCGACCCGGTGCCGCTCTGCGCGGCGCTGGGTGATCCCTGTGCGGGTCAGGCCCTGGTCTCCGACACCGTACTCGCCACGCGCGTGGTCGGCGTGGGACGGTATGCGTGGGACAGCGGCAGCAACCAGTTCGGCGTGGGTGGTCGCCTCGGATGGGGCGTAAGCGACGTGCAGACCTTCACCATCAAGGGTGACCAGGAGATCACGCTCGACCAGCTCAACCTCCACTCGCTGGCGGTGGGCGCAGAGTTCAGCGCCGACGTGGGCAGCAACCTGTTCTTCCTCGGGAGCTTCACGCAGCACCTCGCGGGGGGCAGCGCGCCGTACAATTCCGAAGCGCAGGTCGAGGTTGGGTACGCCTTCCTGCCGTACCTCTACGGCAGCCTCAGCTACGACCTATCCGTGCGCTCGATCGGCATCGTGAACCGCGACGGCGACACGGTGGGCGAGATCAACGACTCGCTGCACGGCGGCGTGTTGTCGCTGGGCGTCCAGCTCTGATCCGCGCAGGACGCCGCGGGAGCTCACTCCGTTAGCGGCTCCTCGCGCACGACGGCGCCGACCAGCGCTGCCCAGCGTTCCGCCTCCACGCGGGCCGCGACCGGGTCGGTGAAGCGCAGCTGCGCGGTCGACAGCGCGCCATAGAGGCGCTCACCGCGAAGCGAGAGGGTGAAGATCGGGGCGCCACGCGACACCCCCTCCACCAGCTGCACTGCCTCGACATCGCGGAGTGGGTTCGCCTCACTGCGCGGAAGGAGCAGGCCGGAGCGGACGAGAACCTCCCCCTGAGCGCCGTCCACCCACACGCGCCGCCCGGCCTCTTGCAGGCCCAATACCAGCAGCACCGCAAGGAGTCCGATCCACCCGGCCGCACCGCGGATTCGCCTCAGCAGTAGCTGGCGGAGGGAGACGGCGGAAATCGCGGTGCCAAACGCCAAGAGCGGCACCATCAGCACCCACGCGTACAGGCCGGGGAAGGTGGAGATCAAGAGCTCCCCGGCTGACTCCTGGGCGGCCAGCTCACTGGCTCGCCACTCCACCGCGCCGCCGAGGAGGAGGAGCGCTGCAGCCCCCACGAGCATCGCTCGCCGGGCGCCGACCCCCACTCCCCCGCTCGATTCGCCCCGCAACGGAGCTCTGGAAACAAGCGTGATCGCGCCGACGAGGCCGGCAGCCAGAAAGAACGCACCGCCCGCCGACGTAGGGCTCACCGGGAGACCGCCGACTTCTGCAACCAACCCTCGACGACCGGCAGGCAGGCCTCGCACCGCACCCTCACTCGGTCTTCACCCTCCATCAACACCACCACCGCAGCAGAAGGGCCGCGCAAGATGTAGACGGGCGAGCCCGCATCGTCCACGAGCGTGAGCGGGCTGCCGACGGTGCGACCCATCCAAGGGGACACCGCCGCAGCGACAGGGGGGGCTGGGACGGCGGGCTCCTCGGCAGTTGGCTCCGCCTCCTCGGCGTCCTCCTCGGCCTCTCCCTCGCCCTCCCCCTCCTCAGCCTCCGGCGCGATCTCGCCGGCGGTGCCGTCGAGGACATCGCTGGCCTCCACCTGCACGGGCGGAGGGGGCTGAACGTCGGGGGGCTGCCAGCAGCCGAGGACTAGGAGCATCCCCGCAGCTTAGCTCTCGCTGGCTCGGTCGGATAGCGGGACCGATGCTCCTTCGGGCGGCCCGGATCGCGGTGGTGTCTCCTTCAGGCGTAAGCCAGCCCGCGCGCCTGCACGCCGGCATGGACCTCCTGCGTTCGTGGGGCCACGCACCGGTGCTGCTCCCCCACGCCCAGAACGTGCACCGCTACCTAGCGGGCACCGACGAGGAGCGACTCACCGACCTAGTCGCGGCGTTTGGGGGCGACTACGATGCCGTGTGGATGGCACGAGGCGGGTACGGCCTCAGTCGAATCCTCGGCGCCCTCCCTCTCGATCGACTCGCCCCCATCCCCTTCTTCGGCTTCTCCGACGGCACGGCGCTCCTGAACCCGCTCGCGGCCCTCGGCCGGCCCGCCGTGCACGCACCCGTCCTCCACGCCCTCGCCAGCCTCAATGACGAGGCTTCCCGGAGTCATCTTCACAACCTCCTCGGGGGCGCACCCGCCGTGTCGCTGGAGGGGCGCTCGCTCGTTGAGGGGGAGGCCGAGGGGCGTCTGGTGGGCGGCAACCTCTGCCTGATCGCCTCGGGGTGCGGCACCCCCGCGCAGTTGGATTGCACCGATGCGATCGTGCTGCTCGAGGAGGTGGGCGAAGCTCCCTACAAGGTGGATCGGCTCTTGGTGCAATGCCGCGACGCGGGCGTTTTCCGCGGCGCACGGGCGTTCGTGCTGGGAGACTTCTTGCCGGTACAGCCGCCGGACTCCCCCGGAGGGAGCATGGACGATGTGCTGCTCGACGTCCTCGCGCCGCTGGGCGTGCCCATCCTCGCGGGCCTTCCGGTGGGGCACGGCGCGGCGAACTATGCGCTCCCGTTCGGCCGCCCGGCTTCGGTGCGCGGCGCCCGTCTACACGTAGAATGCTGAACGAGGCCCGGCTCCGCGAGCTGGTGCAAGGCGCGCGGGGGTCCGTGGCGCCGTCGCTCTCCGCGGTGGTGCTGCACCAAGGCGTGGAGGTGTTCGCCTACGAGGCGGAGCGTGTCTACGACCTCGCCTCGCTCACCAAGGTGCTCGCCACCACGGAGCTCTCGTTGCGCGCCGCGGCCGCGGGGCTCTTGCCCCTCGACGAGGGCCATCCCCTGTGGCACCCAGGCCTGACCCCCCGGCTGCTCCTGCAACACAGCGCTGGCTGCCTGTGGTGGAGAGAACTGTGGCACGAGGGCAAACGGGAGGCGGTGCTGGCAGCGGCCCGCCGCGAGCCACTGGTCACGGCCCCCGGCGACCAGCACACCTACTCCGACCTCGGGTTCCTCTGCCTCGGCGCGGCGCTGGAGGCAGTAGGGAGTGCCCGACTCGACACCTTGTTCGCCGAGCAGATGCCCGAAGTCGCGGCGCGCCTGAGCTGGGGGCACCCCGCCGCCGAGCCCACGGAGGGGGGTCTGCGCGGGGTGGTGCACGACGACAACGCCCGCGCGATGGGCGGGGTGGCGCCACATGCGGGGCTCTTCGGTAACGCACGTGGGGTGGCGTTCGCGGCCCAACGCTGGCTCACCGACGAGGTGCCGATGGCCACCCACGCCTTCAGCAACCGTGGAGCCGGCAGCCATGTGCTTGGCTGGGACACCCCCTCGGGCGAGCTCTCCAGCGCAGGGCCCCGCCCCCCGGCCGACGCCGTCGGCCACACCGGGTTCACCGGCACGAGCGTGTGGATGTCGCCGTCAGCCGGCGTGGTGGCGGTGCTGCTCACCAACCGTGTGGCCTTCGGCCGCGACCCCGCCGCCATCCGCCAGTTTCGGCACGCTTGGCACCAGGCAGCGTGGGACTCGGCGTAGTCTCGCCATCGGCCGCCCACCGGGCTAAGCGCGCCCGATGCCGCAAGACCCCAGCACCCCCCGGTGGTTCGAGCAGTCACCGGCGCCGTTGCAGGTCGAACCGCGCACCCAACCCGCCAAGAAGGACCTGTGGGTGCGCTGCCCCGGCTGCGAGCAGATTCTGTTCCGCGCGGCGCTGGCCGAACGCATGGCGGTGTGTCCGAACTGCGCCTACCACCACCGGTGGGACTGCCTCGCCCGGCTCGAACACTTGTGTGACGAAGGCACCTTCCGTCGCCACGACCGCTACGTGGCGCCGGTCGACGAGCTGGGGTTCAGCGATGGGCGGCCCTACGCGGAGCGGCTCCGTACCGCGCAGCGCACCCACGGCGAGCTCGACGCGTACGTGGCGGGTGCAGCCCTCATCAACGGGGTCGACGTCGAGATCGGAACGTTCAACTTTCGGTTCATGGGCGGCTCGATGGGTTCGGTGGTCGGAGAGCTGGTCACTCGGCAATTCGAACGGGCCGCGGAACGGAAAGTGCCGGCGATCGTGGTGTCGGCTTCGGGGGGCGCGAGAATGCAGGAGGGCATTTTGTCGCTCATGCAGATGGCCAAGACTTCCGCCGCTCTCGCCCGCCTCCGCGACGTGGCGAAGATGCCCTACATCTCACTCCTCACCGACCCCACCACCGGCGGCGTGGCCGCCAGCTTCGCGATGCTGGGCGACGTGATCGTGGCCGAGCCACACGCCCTCGTCGGTTTTGCCGGTCCGCGAGTGATCCGCGAGACGATCCGTCAGGAGCTGCCCGAGGGCTTCCAGACCAGCGAGTACCTGCTCGCCCACGGGCTCGTCGACCTGATCGTGCCGCGCGCGGAGTTGAAGGACACGCTGTCGCGGCTCTGCCTCCACCTCACCCCGCGCGCATGAACTCCCACCCGGTGCTCGACGGCCTCGCCGGAGCGGGCGTGCGCATGGGCCTCGGCCGCATGCGCGACTTCCTCGCTTCCTGCGGCAACCCGCAGAGCGCAGCGCCGGTCTTCCACGTGGGTGGCACCAACGGCAAGGGGAGCGTGTGCCACCTGTTGAGCGCGATTCTTCACGCTCACGGTCAGCGTGTCGGCACCCACACCTCCCCTCACCTGCAGTCCGTGAACGAACGCATCGTCATCGACGGCGTGCCGCTTGGCGACGACGCATTGAGCGAGCTGGTCAGCCGCATGAACAGCCGGCGGCTGGCGTGGGCGCGCGCGTCGTTGCCACCCGAGGAGGCCTGGCCGCTCACCTACTTCGAATTCACGGTGGCATGCGCCTTCCAAGCCTTCGCCGACGCCCGCGTAGACCACATGGTCATGGAAGTGGGGATGGGCGGGCGCCTAGATGCCACCAACGTCGTTTCGCCGGTGGCCACCGCGATCGTCACGGTGGGGCTGGACCACTGCGCCGAGCTGGGCAACGACCACGCGGCCATCGCCGGCGAAAAGGCCGGCATCATCAAGCCCGGTGTCCCGATCGTCGTCGGCCCGCTCCCCGCTGAAGCGCTCCAAGTCGTGCGCTCCGTCGCCGCCGAGGTCAACGCACCCCTGCACGTGTGGGGGGTCGACTTCGACGCGTTCGGCAGCAGCGACCTCTTCCGCTACGCGGGCAAGCGGGTGCACGACGGGCTGCGCCTCTCCCTCCTCGGCGACCATCAGGTGGTGAACGCCGCTGTAGCGCTCCGCCTCCTCGAAGTGGCGGGCATCGAGGTGTCCTCCGACGACATCGGCCGGGCGCTCGCCGCCGTCACCCACCCCGGCCGCCTCGAGTGGCTGGGCCCCGACCTGCTCCTCGACGGCGCACACAACCCGGCCGGCGCCACCACCCTGGCCAGCTACCTCGCCTGCCTCCCCCGTGATCGTCGCCGCACGCTGCTGCTCGGCAGCGGCACCGACAAGGATGTTCGTGGTGTCGCCGCTACCCTGGCCCCCGTCGTGGACCGCATCTACACCACCGCGGGCGTTCACCCGAAAGCCCGGACCCCCTTCGAGGTGGCGGGCGAGTGCGAGGGGCTCTCGGTCCCCGTGACGCCCGCGGGACCGCTGCCGGAGGCGCTCGCCGTCTGCCGCCAGTCGGGCGATCTCATCGTGGTGGCCGGCTCGCTGTACCTCGTGGGCGAAGTTCGTGATCTCGTTGAGGCCTCTGCGCGGTGAGTACCCCGGCCGCCGACGTCGACGTCGCGGCGCCCGATGCGATCGATGAACTCACGGTCACCGCCGACTTCCTGAGCTGGGAGGGAGGGCGACTCACCGCCACAGGCAACGTGGTGGTGACACTAGGCCCCGAGCGGCTTCAGGCGCGCTCGGCAAGCGGAACGGCCGAGGTGCTGGAGCTCGCGGGCGGCACCTGGGAGCGGGCGAGCGAGGTGGTGCGCTTCGAAACGGCGACAGTTCGCCTCACCACCGGAGATCTGGTCGCTTCCGAGGCTGACTTTCAACCCTGCCGCTGCGCCGACGGCGGCCGGCCGGCGCTGAGTTTCCGTGCACGTTCCTTCACCGTGTTGAACGCGGAGGTGGCCATCATCCGGGGCGGCTCCGTTCGGGTATTCGACGTGCCCGTGGTGCCAATTCCCTATTGGAGAGAGCCACTCGACCCCAACCAATTCCGCCTCGAATTTCCCGAACTCGGCTTCAGCGCCAGCGGGTGGCAGGCGCGTTGGCTGGGGCGGGTGGGTGTCGGGGAGAGTCAGGTGAAATTCGGACCCGCGTGGCGGGAAGACCGCGGCGGGCGCTTGGTCGTGTCCGCAGCGGGGCCGGCGCAGCTCGACGGGGAAGTGGGTTGGGACTCGCAGGAGTCTCGTGTTCGGGGAGCTGTCTCCTCGCACGGGGGCGCCAGCCCGGGCACGGCGCGCGTCGCCTGGGACGCCACCGTGCAGAGCGACCTCGCCTACGCCGAGGACATGGCCCCCGCCTTCGTGGACCGCGGCGTGCTCTGGAACGACCGCCGCCTCCTCGCGGCGATCGGGCCGCTGCGGGCGGCCGGCTGGCTGCCCAGCGACGACAGCGCCGGTACGGTCGCGCAGCTCACGGTGCGCCCCGAGTGGGGAAACGCCGGCTTCGCCGTCGCTCCGCGGGTCACTCTCGGCGCGCGCCGCGCCGAGAGTGGCGACCCGCTCTCCGCGCTGGCGCCGGCGCTCCGCGCCGGCGCGGACGCGCGCGCCTCCGCCACACTAGACCTCTTCCATGCCGAAGTGATCGCCGACGCGGCCATCGACCCGCTCGCCGCCGATCTTTCGCCGGCTTGGGGAGGACTCGTGCGCGCGGAAGTGCCATTTTGGGCCGAGTTCGCGGGCGGGCGGGCGCAGTTCTATGCTGGCGGCCGCGCCGGCTGGTCGGAAGGCGACCCCCTAGACCTCACCGCGGCGCCGGCGGGTGCAGCCGGCGTCGGTCCTTCGCTCCGCGCGAGCGCCGCGTTGGGCGACGTGGTGCTCACCGCAGAGGCGGCAGCCCTCTACGACGGCGCGTGGGGGCCGCTGCTGAGCGCCCAGGCCAGCGGTGAACGGGGGAGCCTGCGCGCCGAACTGAGCGCTGATCAGCAGCTCGTTGCGGTGCGCACCAGCGGAACCTGGGCTGTGGAGGCCGGCGCCCTCCGCGCCGGCGACACCGCCCTCGGCTGGGGAGACGTGACCTGGCACCCCGGCCGATTCCTCGCGGGAGGGGGAGTGTCGCAGGGCTTCACCGCCGGCTCACTCCCCGCGGGTGTGGCGCGCCTCGGCTACGACGACGGCTGCTCCGCCCTCCTCGTCAGTGCCGGCTTCTCCCCCGACCGGGAACTGCCCGACTTCGGCGTGCAGCTCCAGCTACGGAAGTGACCTATACCGCGTCCGGCCCGGCGAGCCGGATGGAGGCCCGTGTCACTCCTCCGCGAAGAGCGCCAACACCTCTCGCGTAGCGTCGGGAACTCCGCAGCCGCCAAGCTCCACCGGGTTGGCGCAGAGGCCGATGTCCTGCGGCGCCCCCTTCCGCTTCCCCTTCTCGATCTTCTTCTTCAGCTCCGGCCATACACCCGCGCCCACCGCGGCAACGGACTTTCGCCACGCATCGCTGACCGCCTGGCCTTCCTTGACCGCGGCCTCCTTGACGCTCCGGTCCGCGCTTTCCAGCCCCTCGCTGAGCTGCTCCATCGCCGCCCCCCGGATGTCATCGAGCTCCCGAAGCTCCTCCTTCCGCATCGCTCGGGCCACCGCAGCCACCGACACACTTCGCTCCGTTCCGAGGAAGGCGACGAGCGGCTGCGTCTTGCCGGTGACCCGCACCGTGGGCCAGTCCACGGTCAGGAGCGAGGTGACTTCGGCTTCGAGCGTCTTGTCCTGATCGATGGTCTTCGAGATGCGGGCGCTGATGTCCGTGCCCCGGCAACGCGGCCTCTTCCCCATCGCACGCTCCACCGCGGAGGTCTGCGTACACTCCGCCACGCTCTTGCCTTCCGCAACGACGACGATGGCCCGCGACACCGCGGCCCCGAAGGTACGCGCGTAGTCCTCACTGAGCATATCGGTGTGGCGCTGGAGACGCAGAAACTGGCCGCTCAAGTCGCGGTCCAACTCCGAAAGGTACAGCCCTCGCACAGCTTCGGGAGCGAGCAGAGCGTCGGCGATCTCGAGCTCGCCGACCGCCCGACGAGCCTTCGCGAGTTGGTCCTGGGCATCCTCATAGGCCTGCGCGTCACGCGCCTGGGCTTTGCCAAAGAGCTCCGACCGTGCGCTGACGGCCTCCTCCCCCCACCAGAGGGGTTGCTCTGCGAAAGCGGGCGCCAACATAAGAATCAGGACCATCGACGGCCTCCGGGTTTAGCTGAACACGGGAAGCTGCCTCGCGCCTCCCGCGCGGCAGGGTAATGGGGCCCGGTGCCCCCCGCATTCCCTCTTGTCGGCAACCTCGTTCAGCAGGCACGACTGGCGGCCGCGTGCGACGCCGATCGGATGCACCACGCCTACCTGTTCGAGGGCCCCGACGGGGTGGGAAAAGCCACCTTCGCCCACTGGCTCGCCCGCTACGCCAACTGCGAGTCGACCGCTCGGCCCTGCGGCGCCTGTCGCAGTTGCCACCTCATGCAGAGCGGCACCCACCCCGACCTGATCGTCGTACTTCCCGACCCCGAGAAGGCCACACGCACCATCACCGTGGATCAAGTCCATGAGCTGATGCGGGCGCTCCAACTTCAGCGCCACAGTGCCCGACGCCGTTTCGTCCTCCTCGATCCAGCAGATGCCCTGAACGAACCGAGCGCGAACGCCCTACTGAAGACGCTGGAGGAGCCCCCACTCCACACGCAGTTCCTGCTCATCACGGCGCGAGTGGCTTCGTTGCTGCCCACGATTCGGAGCCGCTGCCAGCGGGTTCGGTTCGGCCCCGTGGATGAACCCCTACTCTCCGCGTGGCTGGAGGCGCGCGGCGCCCCGCCCCACCTCAGCCGTACCTCGGGGGGTTCTCCGGGTTTCGCGATTCGGCTCGCCGAGGGCGAAGCCGACGAACGCCGCGCGGTGCGCGATGCGCTCACCGCCGCGGTCGGCCAGCCGCTCGGAAAACTGTTCGCGTTCACCGAGGCGGAAGGCAAAAAAGAGGAGGGCACGAGCCGCGCGGAGCTGGTGGTCGACATCCTCGAAGAGCTGCTCCGCGATGCCGCCTGCCTCGCCCAGGGGCGCGCCCCACTCCATCAGGACGCCGAAGCGCTGGTGAGGCGATGGTCCGCGGCCCTCTGGCCCGGCGGCATCGGCCGCATGACGGACAACCTAAGCCGCGCTCGCGACCGGCTTCGGCTCAACGTGAACGGGCGCGTGGTGCTCGAAGCCCTGCTCGGGCAGCTCAACCTCGAACTTTCAGCGGCCCCCTCCCGGTGATCGACTCCCACTGCCATCTTGACCCCACGGTGTTCGACGGGGATGACGGCGTGGACGCCGTAGTCGCCCGCGCGGTGGCCGCGGGCGTGTCCCACATGTTCACGGTCGGCAGCGGCTACGGGTTCGAGAGCGCAGCGCGCGCCCTTGCCGTGGCGCGCCGCCACCCCAACGTGCGCTGCTCCGTGGGGCTGCACCCCCACGACGCCGCCGAGTTCTCTCCCGCCGCCTTCGCCACCCTGCTCCAGCTCGCATCCGCGCCCGAAGTGCTCGCGCTGGGCGAGATGGGCCTCGACTACCACTACGACCGCTCCCCCCGCGATGTCCAACGAAACGCCTTCCGGCAGCAGCTACGCGCTGCCCGCGAGCGGCGGCTCCCCGTCATCATTCACGACCGGGAGTCCGAGGGCGAAACGCTGAGCATCCTCCGCGAAGAGGGCGCCTTCACCACGGGAGTGCTGTACCACTGCTACACCGGCACGGTGGCGCAGATGGAGGAGATCGTCTCCGAGGGCGGCTACGTCTCGATTCCCGGCATCGTGACGTTCAAGAACAGCGCGGAGATGCAGGCCGTGGCCGCCGCCGTGCCGGTAGAGCGCCTGCTTGTGGAGACGGACAGCCCCTTCCTCACTCCGGTGCCGCACCGAGGGAAGAGGAACGAACCCGCCTACGTGCCCTTCACCCTGAAGCGTGTGGCCGAGCTGCGCGGTATGGACGCGGCCGACCTAGAGTGCCAGACCGACGCGAACACCCGGCGTTTCTTCCGCTGGGAGTGAGGCTCAGCCCTGCTTCTTGGCCGCCGCGTTCGCGTCGGCTTCGGGCGTGTGCACCGGGAACACGGGCGTCGTGCCCTTGTTGGAGCGGGCGTTACGATCCTTGCGGCCCGCGTTCTTGTTACGAAGCTTGCGGCGAAGGGTGGTCTGGCGGGTGGCGGAAGCCATGGGAACTCCGAGAGCGTAAGGGCGCGCCCCCTATGTGTCTGAGCGCGCCGCGTCAAGGTGGAGGTTGCACCGGGCCGTCGGTGTGGTACACACACACCCGATGCCGGTGCTCCTCCTCACTCTGATGGCCTGCGACAAGCTGGATGCGGCTTCTTCGCTGGTAGACGGGTTGGGCGACACCACCGTGGCTCAGGCGATCTTCCTCGGCGCCGACCTGCCGCCCGGGATCGACCTTGGCGAGGACAGCGGCCTATACACCGCGTTCTGTAAAGTTTTCCTAGCCGAGGTCACCGACACCTCCGACCTCACGAAAAACCCTGTGGCCGGCGCCGATGTAGACTTTCTCTCCTCCGAAACGGGCAAGCTTCCGATCGCCGAGACCGCCGCCGGCGAGTACCGCGTGTACAGCCACGACGGCCTCGTGTACGAGCCGGGGCAGTTGGCCACGGTGCAGTTCACGGTGGGTGGCGAGGTGGGAACACTCTCGGTGGAGGCACCCGAAGCGCCCGACTTCACCGTTCCGGAGTCGGCGGTAGCCCGCCACGGCATGGTGGCCAGCATCACCGGAGGCGAGTTCACCAATGTGATCGGCGCGGTGTTCGACGTCGACCGCGGCAAACTCGTGTGGGACAACCTGCCCGACGACGTACTCACCACCGCCGAGCTGAACGGCCCGGACGAGCCGGTGGTTGAGCAGCTCGTGATCCCGGCGGAGGCGTTCCCACGGGGCTCCACCTACGTCGTAGGGCTGGCCGGGCTCACGATTGGCGAGGCCGAGGAGGTGGAGGGGGTGAACCGCGCGCTCAGCAAGTTCGCGGCGGGCCGCTTAGGGCTGCGGCTGGTGATGGTCGAGGCGCAGACTCAGCCGCCGTAACGAGAAACGGGGGGCAGGGCCTCAGCGAACCTCGACCGTAAGCGGCATGAGCGCCGCAACCCCCCCATCCGCCAACACTCGGTCGAGCGTTTCGAGGCGCGACCATGCCTTCCGCACGGCGGGAATCTGCGCTTCGATCGGAAGTTCCGACTCCGCAAGATCTTCGCTGAGCTGCTCGATGAAGGTCTTTCGGTGCGGGAATCGTTCGAACAGTACCTCCACGTCATCCCCGAGCTCCGCCAGCTCTTCGGCCTTACGAAGCGCAACGTCGAGGCCGCCCAACTCGTCGACGAGGCCGCGCTCCTTGGCCTGTGCTCCTGTCCACACCCTTCCCTGCGCCACGGCGTGTACCGCCTCGCGGTCCATCTTGCGGCCTTCGCCTACCCGCGAGAGGAAAACTTCGTAGAACGACGTGAGGAACTCCCTGAACTTGGCTCGTTCGGGTTCGGAGAAGTCGGCAATGGGCGAAAAGATGTTGCTCATCTGCCCCCGCTGCCAGGTGTGGGTGGTGATGCCCACCTTCTCGTAGAGCCCGCCAAGGTTCATCTTCCCGCCGAAAACCCCGATGCTGCCGGTGAGCGTGTTGGGCTCCGCCACAATCCAGTCGCCGGGAGCGGCGATGTAGTAGCCACCGCTGGCGGCGTAGTCCCCCATCGACACGACAAGAGGCTTGCCCGCCTCTTTGAGCCGCACCAGCGCACGCCAGATATTGTCGCTGGCGAGCCCGCTGCCGCCGGGGGAGTTCACGCGGAGCACGACCGCAGCCACCTCCTCGTCTTCGCGCAGCTCATCGAGGATCTCAATGATGGAGCGGTCGCCCACCATCGAGCCGCCGAACAGCGGCGTGCCCGAATCCCCGCTCACGATCGCGCCGTCGGCGTGGACCACCGCGATTCGTTTGCCACTTGCGAAGGGCGAAGCCTCCTCCCGGTAGTCGTCCAACTCGGTGCGTTCTTCACCGGCCAGCTCGTCGGCCACCTGGTCGCGGTACTTCATGCCCGTGATCATTCCGCGGGCAAGCGCGGCGGCGGGCGTGATCGGGGGGTCGTCGATCCAGGCGGTGACGGTTTCGACCGGAACCGACCGGCCAGCCGCGATGCCGGCCACCAGCTCGGTGTAGAGCCCTTCCAGCATCAGGTCCATCGCCTCGCTAGCGGCGGTGCTGGGTTCGGTGAGCTGGTAGGGCTCCACGGCGCTCTTGAAGTCGCCGACGTGTTCGAAGTTCGCGGAAACCCCGAGCTTCTCCATCGCCCCGGCGTAGTACTCGGTGGTAACGGCGAAGCCGTTGACCAGCAGCAGCCCCGACGGCGACACGTAGATTTCCTTGCAGGCGCTGGCAACGTAGTAGGCCTTGTTGTCGAGCGCGTCGGACCACGCGTAGCAAGGCTTGCCGGAGGCCGAAAACGCCGCGATGGCGTCGTGCAGCTCGGTGGCGCCGGCCCAGCCCACGCCGATGCTATTCACCTCGAGGTAGAGCCCCTTGATCCGTTCATCTTCGGCGGCGCGGCGGATTTCGCTCGTGACGTCGGTGAGGAGGAGCGGAAAGTCGGCTGGGTCGAACACGAGGCCGCCGCCGCCCGGCGCATCTTCCATCGAGGCGTCGATCTCCACTTGGAGGAACGTGCCCTCCTTCACGGTGGGCGCCATCCCGCCGCTCAGGAACAGCGCCACGCCCGCCACGCCCGCGACCCCCACGAGCCCGCCCATCAGGGCGAGGCCCAAGACCAGGCGGGCCGCACGACGACCGCCGCGGGAGCCCCCTGGCGGACCGGACGGCGGGCGAACAGGGAGCGGGGCAGCGTTGCCGGGGCTGGTAGGACGATCGAGTTCAGACATCCCGCCCCATCTAAGCACGCGCAGCGCCCGCGGCGATGCCTCGGCTGCGGCCTCAGGCGAGGTGGTGCGTGAGGCCCCGCGCTCGGTGCAGGAACGACACCACCGGCGCAAAAACCATCTCGGGCGCCGCCTCGGCGAGGAGAGGGTCAAGGTGCCCCCAGCCCGCCGGAAGTCGCACGCACTCGGCCTGGAGGCGCTCCACGAGAGGCTCCGACGCGCCCGGCGGGCAGGCCGGATCTTCACTGGGAAGCACCACCTGCGCGAGCGCCGGACGCAACGCGTGGAGCACGTCGAGACGCCCCGAAGCATCGGTAAGCGCGCCCTCGGAGACCCACCGAGCCACCTGACGGACCACCCCCCCGTGCAGGTCGCCGGCCGCGTGCCGAAGCCGGCCTCGGGCCCGCGAGCCGTCGGTGCCGGGCGAAGCCACATCGCCCCCGGCGGCTACGAAAGGGGTGAAGAACTGTTGCATCCGTCGAGTGGGGATCACCCACCCCCTGGGGAGCAACGCGGCCACCAACCCGGCCGCGCGCAACGTGCTGGCCGGCGATTCGAACCGCACCGGACAAGCGATCAACGAGGCGGCGGCGATGCGATCCTCGGCACCCTGCGCCCTCGCCAGGCAGTACAGCTGGGCGCCGAGGCCATGCCCCACCCAGCACACGCGCGGAAACCCGCTGTGTTCGACCACCCGGTCGATCGCGGCAGGGAGATCGCGGGTGGCGAGGTCGTCGACAGAGAACGGAGCCGCGTCGGGCGGCGGCACGGCGCAAGGATCGCCGCGATGCTCGAAGAGGTAGACGGAGAACCCAGCGGCCCGCAGCGTGACCGCCAACCCACGCCCCGCTTCGAGCGCAAAATCCCGATGGGTGCCACCCAGCCCATGCGCGAGGATGACGGGCTCCCCGCTGGCTCCCGCAACCGGGGGCAGGTGAAAGAGGTCGGCGCTCCAGCCGTCGTCGGTGCGGTAGCGCAGCCGCGTGAGGGGCGGCTGATCCGCACGCACGAAGGCCGACCGGTCGCCGGGTTGCAGCACCCGCCACGCCATCGCCAAGGCCGAGTCGCCCATCCGACGTACGAGGTCGGTCCCAGCCGGCAGAAGGTTGGGTCGGCGGAGGTCGGGGAGGGAGGGTCCGTCGTTCATCGGCAACTCCAAAGAAGGACGGACAGGTCACGCGGGAACATCAGCTTCAGATCGGCGGGGGGTCGTGCTCCTCGACCCACCGACGTGGGAGCCAGCAACAAGTGCAGAGCGTCAACAACAGCGGCGCGCGAGCCTGTCCATCCTCAGGAGAAACGCGACAAGGGTTCCTCCCGAGGGGAGAGTTGCTCTTGCCACGTCAAGGCTTTTCTACCACGCCCACGTCAAGAATGAAAGCGCGCGGCGATCAATTTTCGATCGGGTCGCTGGCGAAACGTGAGAAAGTGGCGTTCAAGGATCGTTCCTTCCCGGGGCCGGTGGCGGCTCGGGGGAGCGGGAGCGACCGATTCGGTGCCCGCCGCGACGAAGAAATCCGCCCCGCCTCTCAGGTGGGAACGTACACTTGGATGTCGGCTGCTTTCTTCAACTGGGCCACCCACGCCTTGATGAAGGCTTGGCGCGCGAACAGCTCGAGGCGAGCGCGCACCGTGACGGCGTCGGCCGCGAACGCAGACTCGTCGGGCTCGGTGCGGGAGGTGACGGCCAGCACGTACACCATGCCCTTGACCGTGTAGGGGAGCGCCAGCACGTCGCCCGCCTTGGCGGTGCGGAGGGTGGTGAGGAGGTCGGCCACGGCCGGGCCATCGCCCACACCCGGCACCCCTTCGTCGGCGAGGCTGAAGGGACCGGTGGTGTCGACCGCGAGCGACTTCGGCTCGGTGAGCTCACGCGGTACGGCGCCGCCCGATGCCCTCCAGGCCGCGGCGATGGTGGACCCGTACTCACGGACCACGGCATCGACCCGTGCCTCCCGCATGAGCTGCAGGGCTAGCGCGGGCTTCGCCTCCTCCAAAGGGATCACCCGCGCCTCCTCGATGGCCTCCACCCGCAAGATCTGGAAGCCGCGGCCTGACTCCACCACGCCCGAAACTTTCCCGGCACCCGTCTTCTCGGCGGCGGACACCAGCACCGGATCGATCGTATCGGCGGGGACCAAGCCGAGGTCGCCGCCGTCCTTCACACTGAGGTCTTCGCTCCAACGGCGCGCGAGGGCGTCGAAGTCGGCGCCGCCCGCCGCTTGGGCGGCGACCGCCTCGGCGTGGGCCTTCACGGCTGCCTTGTCGGCGCCCGGCAGGTCGGTTCGAAGCAGGATGCTCCGCAAATGGAAGCGGCGCGGCAGATTGTAGCTGCGTTCAAAGTCGGACTTGTAGCGGGAGTCGATGGCGGCGGCGTTGGCCGTGGTCCACTCGGCGCGCTCCGCTTCGGAAACCTCGATCCCCTCGATGAAGTTGGCCGGCGGGAGGCGCACGTACGTGACATCGAGCCGGGTGTTCTCCTCCTGCCAGGCAGCCCGCACTTCGGTTTCTGCGACCAACGCACCACGAGTGGCGAGGTCCTGCACCTTCTGCACGAGCAGTTGCTTCCGTTGCTGCTGCTCGAATTCGGCCCGGGACATCCCCATCCGCGCCACGATCGAGTCATACGTGGCGGCGTCGAAGACCCCTTCTTTCTGAAAGACAGTCTCCGCCCTCAGGTCTCGCCGCAGTTCCTCGTCACTTACCGCGAGCCCCAGCGTGTCGGCCTCCTGGAGGATGAGCTCCTGGAGGATGAGCTGCTCCAGCACCGCGCCCCGGAGCTGCGCGCGCCGCTCGTCGGTGAGGCCGCCGCCGGCACGCTGCACCGTATTCTGCAGCGCCCGCTCGTAGTCGCTGAGCGCCACCGTTTCGCCGTTGACCGTGGCCGCCATCCCGCCAGAGCACCCGCCGCGCGCGCTGCCCCCCCCCGCCACTACGAAGATCACGCCCACCAGCACGATGCTGAGCCTGGTGAGCGGGCTCTCCGTACTGTTGCGCATCCTCTCGATCAACGACATCGTTACTCCAAGGCGGGGCCGCGCCTAACACGGATCGAAGAATGTCGGTCTGGCTCTTGTCACGTCAAGGGGATTCACGATAGGATGAATCTCCCTCCTGCTTCGATCCCTCGAAGCGCAACCCACCCCGGGTGATTCATGTTCAACTCGATTCTCGGCCTGTTCTCGACGGACATGGCCATCGACCTCGGAACCGCCAACACGCTGGTGTACGTGAAGGGCCGTGGAGTGGTGTGCAACGAGCCCTCCGTTGTGGCGATCCACCACGACCGAAAGGGCAACAAACGGGTGGTAGCCGTGGGCACCAAGGCGAAGGCCATGCTCGGCCGCTGCCCCACCGACATCACTGCCGTGCGGCCCCTCAAAGACGGCGTGATCGCCGACTTCGAGATGACCGAGCAGATGCTCCGGTACTTCATCGAACGGGTACACGGCGGCAAGAGCCTCGTGGCCCCTCGAATGGTGGTGTGCATCCCCTACGGCACCACCGAAGTGGAGAAGCGGGCCGTGCGTGAGAGCGCGGAGAGCGCGGGAGCCCGCGAGGTGTACCTCATCGAGGAGCCGCTGGCAGCCGCGATCGGCGCCGACCTGCCCATCACCGAACCGACCGGCAACATGGTCGTGGACATCGGCGGCGGCACCACCGAGGTGGCCGTGATCTCGATGGCCGGCATCGTGTACAGCCGCAGCATCAAGGTGGGTGGCGACCATATGGACGATGCCATCGCCCAGCACATGCGCCGGCGCCATGACCTGCTCGTGGGGCCACGCACAGCCGAAGAGATCAAGATTAAGCTTGGGAACGCGATTCACGACGGCAGCGTCCGCGATCTCGCCGTGCGCGGGCGCGACATGGTGCGCGGCTTCCCGCGCATCGTGACGGTGCACAGCGACGAGGTTCGGGCCGCCCTCGAGGAGCCCGTCAACCTCATCGTGGAGGCCGTCCGCGCCTCTCTCGAGCGTACGCCGCCCGAGCTCGTGGGCGACGTGATGGAGCGCGGCATCGTCATGACGGGAGGAGGCGCCCTCCTCCGCGGTCTCGACATCTGCATCTCCGACGCCGTCGGCATCCCCGTGCTGATCTGCGACGATCCGCAAACCGCCGTGGTCAAAGGCAGCGGCCGCGCGCTCGAGGAGATGAATCTCCTCGCTTCGCTGGGCTAGGCCCGGCTACTCCGCCTCGCCCCCTTCGCTCAGCGTGCCGTTGGCCCGCGCGGCGAGGAATGCATCCATGAAGGGCTGGATGTCACCGTCGAGAAAACGGTCGGTGTCGCCCGTTTCCATGCGCGTGCGTACGTCCTTGACCATGCGGTAGGGTTGGAGCACGTAGCTCCGGATCTGGCTGCCCCACTCGATCTTCCGCTTCTGGGCGTTCGTGACGTCCAGCGCCGCCTGGCGACGTTCCAGCTCCTGCTGGTAGAGCCGCGCACGAAGCATCTTCATCGCCGTGGCCTTGTTCTTGAGCTGGCTGCGTTCTCGCTGGCACTTCACCACGATTCCTGAGGGGGCGTGGATGATGCGGACAGCCGAGTCGGTCATGTTCACGTGCTGGCCGCCGGCGCCGCCGGAACGCATCGTTTGGATCTCAAGGTCCTTCTCGTCGATCTTCACCTCAATCTCGTCGTCGATGTCGGGGTAGGCGTCGACAGAGGCGAACGCGGTCTGGCGGCGGGAGTTCGCATCGAAGGGGCTGATGCGCACGAGGCGGTGCACGCCGATCTCCCCCTTGAGGTAGCCGTACGCGAAGTCGCCCTCGATCTCGATGGTGCAGGACTTGATGCCCGCGTCGTCGTTGGGCGCTTCGTCGACAAGCCGCGCCTTGAACCCCATGCGGTCGGCCCAGCGGAGGTACATCCGCTTGAGCATGTCGGCCCAGTCGGCGGCGTCGGTGCCGCCCGCCCCTGCGTTGATCTCGAGCACGGCGCTGGCCTCGTCCGCTTCGTCGGAGAGCAGACGCTGGACCTCGAGCCCCTTCACCGCCACTTCCAACGCGGTCACGATCGTGTCGGCCTCGCGCTCCGCGTCGGCATCCCCCAGCTCCTCGCCGAGCTCCAGCAGGGTTTCCGCGTCGGAGATCTGACGGTCGGCCGAGAGGTACCGGTTCACCAACTTCTCGATGGTGTTCTTCTCCCGGAGCAGCTCCCGAGCGCGCTTGGAGTCGTTCCAGAACTCCGGAAATCCCCCCTGGTTCTCCAAGTCGAGGATGCGAGCCTGCCGAGACTCTACGTCAAAGATGCCCCCGGAGGGCGTCGATGCGCACGCGCATCGCTCGCACTCGTTCGTTCAGTTCCGATGCCATGCGGCGGGCTATCTCGCTCACCCGCGGGGCGGTATCAGAACACGTTCTCGTCCCCTGTCTCCCAGCCGCATGCCGCCGCCTCGGTGCACCAATAAAGCGCGGTGTCGCCGTCGCCGTCCACATCCGACACGGCCTGCACTTCGAAGCTGTCTTCGTCGCCATCGGGGATGGAATAGGCGGCGCGCACGGAGCCGAAGGGTGCCCAGCCGAGCTGACTGAATCCTCCCGCCGCACTCAGCTCCGGCCACGCCCTGAGCTGCTTGTCGGACTCGCTGCCCGTGAGATCGGCAGGGTACCAGGCCGGCTCGGCCACAAACGTGTCGAAGGTGGCATAATACGCCAGTTCTGCCACGCGGATACCCTCCACGTTGCCAGGCACTTCCGCCCGTTTCGCGCGATGCTGTGCCTGCGTCCAAGAAGGGATGCCGATGGCGGCGAGGAGGCCGATGATGGCGACCGTCACTGCCAACTCCACCATCGAGAAGCCCGCCCGAGTTGCCATGCCGGGATGCTACACCCGATCGGCGCCGCCGACAACCTGAGCGTGCGCGCGGGCGACCAAACCGACGGGCGCGACCCCCATCGCCGCTAAGAGGCGGTTCTCCTCCGCCGCCATCACCACGTCGTCGCCTGCCTCTTCGTGGTCGTACCCGACCAGATGCAGGAAGCCGTGAACCAGCAGCACCCGCAGCTCGGTGTGCAGGTCGTGGCCGCGCTCCATCGCCTGCAGTGCGGCCCGGTCGACACTCACCACGATGTCTCCGAGCACCACCGGGTCGCCCATCTCGAAGCTCAGTACGTCGGTGGGCTCGTTCTTCTGACGCCACTGGAGGTTCAACTCCTGAATGAAGGCGTCGTCGCACAAGAGCACGCTCAGCTCCGCATCCGCCCTCCCGGCGAGCGACAACAGCCGCCGAGCGTCGGCCCGGAGCGCCGCCGTGGGATGCTTGACCCCTTGACAACGGAGGGACACCGGCATCAGGCGTCGTCGACGTCGCGCGGGAGCGGGGGATGCTCGGGCACTTCGACGGCTTCGTAGTCGGAAGAGGGGTCGGGATCGGCGAGGCCCACTCGCGGCGGGAGAACGGGGTTCTGGATTTCGAGGGTGATGGTGCCCTGGCGCGGGATACCCGGCAGCCTCCCGGCACCCGAAGAAATCGCCCGGGTCGCCGGGTACTCGATTCGATGGTGGTAGATGCCGAGGAGCACGGCCACGAAGGCATTGGCGATCTGGTAGAGCTCCTTCACCGTGAGCGGGCACTCCTCAAGCTGCCCGTCGGCCATGACTTGATTGATGATCGCCTGAATCATGGCGCGCATCCGCTCCTCGGACGGCTCCTTGATCGTGCGGCAGGCCGCCTCCACTTTGTCGGCGAGCATAATGATGCCGGATTCACGCGTATTCGGCTTGGGACCAGGGTAGCGGAACAGCGCCTCCTCCACCGGCTGACCGGCCGCCTGCTCCTTCGCCCGGTTGTGGAAGTAGGGGATCAGCCCCGTGCCATGGTGCATGAAGATGTTGTCGTAGATCGGCCGCGGCAGCTTGTGCTGGCGGGCGAGCGCCCCCCCTTCGCGGACATGGTTGATGATGATCTGGGCGGACTGCTCGGGCGAGAGGCGGTCGTGGCGATTCTGGCCGTCGCGCTGGTTCTCGACGAAGTACTGGGGCTTCACCCCCTTGCCGATGTCGTGGAAGTAGCACGCCACTCGGGCGAGGAGAGCGTTCGCCCCGATGGCTTCACAGGCCGCTTCGCTCAACGAGCCGACGATCACGCTGTGATGGTAGGTACCGGGCGCCTGGAGCATCAACCGCCGCAACAGCGGGTGATTTAGGTTGGCGAGCTCGAACAACTTGTAGTCGGTGAGGAAGCCGAACAGCTCCATCACCGGCACGAGGCCAAGCGTGAGCATGGCGCTGAGCAGCCCCGCCGCGAGCGCCGTCACGACCTGCCCCGTGGCGTTCCCCCAGCCGAGCAGGCCTGCTTCAGCCACGGGATTCTCCACCCGCACGAGCGCGAGGATGAGCACCATCCCTGCCCCGACGAGGCCGCTCATCACGCCCGCACGGAGTACGTTCAGGCGCTCGCGGGCCTGACCCACCAGCGAGGCCGCTACCAGCGAGGTGACCATGTACCAAGCCGCGTAGGTGGAGGACTGGTCCATCTGCGCACCCGCCAAGAGCGAGGCGATCACGGCAAAGACCAATGCGCTCTCGCTGTTCACCAGAATGCGCACCAGCATCGCACCGCCCGCCACCGGCACCAGCAGCCCCACGGTAGCAGCGTCGTCGTGCCCAAGGAGATGGACCACGCCCACCGAGCTGGCCGCCAGTCGCCCCAGCGCCAGCACGAACAACAGGATCACCGCCATCGCTTCAAGGTCGGTCTGCTTACGCGCGAACTTCCGGATGGTGTTCCGGGCGAAGGAGATCGGAGCGGCCGCGACGACCGCCACGAAACACAGCCAAAGCGAGACGCGCCAGCCCGATCCGGTGCGCGTGCCGGCCTCGGCGAGCGTTGCCAGCACCTGCGCTTGACGCTCGTCGATGACGTCGCCGGCCCGCACCACCCGAGCGCCCCGGCGAACTTCCGAACTCACCGGTTCCACCGCCGCCGCTGCTTCGACACGACGGCGTTCCGTCAGGATCTCGTTGTACGAGAAGTCGGGCCGCACGAGCCCGCGCGCGAGCGCCGCCGCCGCCTGCACAAGCCCCGCCCGCTCGCTCGTGCCGTGGGCCTCGAGTACGTGCATGGAGATCGCCTGTCGGGCTTCCGCCATCGACTGCACACTGCTGAAGTCGGGCAGAACCTGCTCCTCCCAGCGACCAACGCCCCCGGAAACCACGGACACCCCCCGCGCGGTGTCCGGCGTGTCGGCCGACTCCAGAAGCACAGGGCGGCCGAAGCCGACCTCGAGGAACTCCCCGACCAACCGCTCCGCCTGTTCCGAGTAGCCGTCCGCAACGAAGGCCGCGAGCGCTTCGTCGGCAAGTGAAACATCCAAGGACGTGCTGAAGTCGCGCCCGATTGCGCGCCGGGCCGCTCGGGGAAGCGCGGCTTCGGGAGCCCGCCCACCGCTCTCCGCCGCCACCCGCCGGCGAGCCATGTCGAACGCCTGCGAGACGCGGCTCTCGATACGCTTCCGCAGCTCTGGATCGGCATCGTAGACCGGCCGAATCGCGGTCGCCGCCGACACACGACGCTCCGCGGTGGCACCCAAGTCCACAAAGGGGAAGGAGAAGGGCGCGAGCACGTCGCTATCGGCCACCTCGCCCACGGCGAGCCCCTGCCCGGCCGTGGTGCGGAAGTCGGTGAGGAGCAGCGCAGCGAGCAGGCAAAAAATGGCGAAGCTGGTGGCCCGGCGAGCGGTGCCCGCCACCCCGAACAGGTGGATCAAACGCTCACGCACGTTCGCCCCGTTCGGCGCGCGAACGTTCAGCACCCTCCCGGTCGTAGGCGCGCACGATGTCTCCCACCAAGGGATGTCGGACGATGTCGACGTCGCTGAACCGAATCAACCCGATCCCCTCGATCCCTTCGAGCAGGCGCACGGCCTGCGCGAGCCCGGAGCGAACGCCGTACGGGAGATCGACCTGGGTGAGATCGCCGGTGACGGCCGCGCGCGACTCGTGGCCAAGGCGAGTGAGAAACATCTTCATCTGCGCTTCGGTGGCGTTTTGGGCTTCGTCGAGGATGATGAAGGCATCGTTGAGGGTACGCCCACGCATGAACGCGAGCGGCGCCACCTCGATTGCGCCCCGCTCCAAGAGGCGGGCGGCTCGCTCCTCGTCGACCATGTCGTAGAGCGCGTCGTAGAGGGGGCGTAGGTAGGGATTCACCTTCTCGGCAAGGTCTCCAGGCAGAAATCCGAGCTTCTCCCCCGCCTCGACCGCCGGGCGGCACAGCACGATGCGCCGCACTTTCTCCTTCAACAACAGCGAGACGGCCATCGCCATCGCCAGGTAGGTCTTCCCCGTTCCGGCCGGCCCGAGCCCGAACACGATGTCGTTCTGCGCGAAGGAACGTAGGTAGCGCCTCTGCGTGGGCGTGCGCGCGTAGATCGCCTTCTTTCGACTGCCGACGAGGACGGCGTCTGCCTGATAGTCGAGAAGGTCGGCGGTGGGCTCGGCCCGCAGAAGCCGACAGGCCTGGTCGACGTCGACAGGCACCACGCGGTTGCCCCTGGCGGCCACCGCGTACAGCTGCTGCACCACCCGGGCGGCCAGCTCCACCTCCGCGGGCTCACCCGCCACGACCACGGTGCCGCCACGTTGGCTGAGCTTCGCCCCGGTGGAGCGCGAGATGATCGCGAGGTGGCGGCCTAGTTCGCCGACCAACTCCTGCGCCGCCTGCGCGTCGGGGAGGGCAACCTGTCGATTTGTTTCCGGCTCCGCCGTGCGTTGCAATCCGACTCCAATCCGCTCCGCTACCCCATCCAGATCAGTTAGGCACGCCGATGCGCGTCGGCATCCCCCGCGAAACTGGCGAAGGCGAGGGCCGTGTGGCGGCTTCGCCATCGGCCGCACGGTCGCTGTGCGCCGCGGGGCACGAGGTTTGGGTCGAGCAGGGAGCAGGGGCGGCGAGCGGCTTCCCCGACGACGAGTACATCCGGGCCGGAGCCTCCATCTCCCCCACCGCGGAAGAGGTGTTCGACCGTGCGGCGTGGGTCTGGAAGGTGGGCGCTCCCACGACCCACGAGCGCACCCTGCTCCGCGCCGATCACACCGTGGCGGCCTTGCTCCACGGGGTTGGGGGGCCGCCATGCACCTGGCTGGCCCTCGAGCGCTGCCGCGCCGCCGATGGCACCCTGCCGGTCCTTGCGGCCATGTCCGAAATCGCGGGCCGCCTCGCGGTCGACGCTGCGACCGTCGCCCTCGCTTCCGGGGGGCGCGGCATCCTGTTGGGCGGTGTGCCCGGCGTCGAGCCCTCGCGCCTCGTGGTGATCGGGGGCGGCGTGGCCGGAGCCACGGCGGCGCGCGTGGCCAGCGCCGTCGGCGCCGACGTACAGGTGCTGGACATCGATGTCTCCCGGCTCCGCGGGCTTCGCCTCCCCGGCGTGAGCACCCTTCTCGCCACCGCCCACCAGATCGAACGGGCGCTGCTGCACGCCGACGTCGTGATCGCGGCCGTCCGGCAGGACGACGCCACCTGCCCACGCATCGCCACTCGTGCGCATCTTGCGCTCATGCAACCGGGCGCGGTGGTCGTGGACCTCTCGATCCTCGATGGAGGCGCGTTCGAGAGCACCGTGCCCACCACGCTCGACAAGCCCACGACGCTGGTCGACGGCATCGTACACATCGGCGTTCCCAACTTCCCAGGCGGAGTGCCGCGCACAGCGAGCCTCGCGCTCAGCCAGGCCGCCCTCCCGTTCGTGCTGGCGGCGCTCGCCGGGGGCTGAAGCCCCCTGACCGCGATTGGCCTACGAACACGGTCCGTGTCGAGCCGCAGCAGCAAGCCCAGCGGAGTCCCGTGACAGCCTGGGAACTTCTCGTCGGGTACCGCGGTTGGACGGGTCGGTGACGGGCTGGGTGACGCAGTCGGCCGGCCCGACCGAGCCCCGTTGCGGGGCGAGCGGAGGGGCGGACGGCTGCGGCAGGACCCTGCGCAAACACCGATGTTTCCTCACGCCGCCCCTCCCGAGGCCGCCGGCTGGCAAGGGACCTTCGCGCCACCGGCGCAGCGTCCTGCGCGGCGAGCCCCATCGAGGTCAATCGGCATTCAGCCCCTACTTGTCGTGCGCCGTCGACTTCTGCTTCATGAGCTTCGCCGCCATCGTGAACAAGACGCTGGAAACGTTGCGGTTCCGGGCGAGCTGCTCGAGGTCGCGCTTCTGGAGCTGCGAGACGATGGGCACTGCCACGCTCGGCGGCGTTCGCGGGTTGTTCACCAGCGCAACCTTGATCGGGTACTTCCGCATAAATTCACGATTATCGGCGATCTCGCGGAGCACGTCCATGCTGACATTGCGGTTGCCTGCGGCGGAGGCTGCTTCGCCGTCTGTCATCCTGCCGCTCTTCACCACCGCGAGCGCCACCTGCTTGTTGCGGTCGCGGAGCAGAATACCGCGGCTCTCTTTGTTGCCTAGGTAAGCAAGCTTGATTTTTTTCCCGGGCGGCATCGCGGCGATCCTCCTCTCGATGCTGACCCGGAGTTCCGGAGGCGCCTCCGCGCCGCCGTCGTTCAGGAGGTCCATGGAAAACTCGTCGCCCGAGCTGAAGTTGAAGTCGAAGCCAGAGATCGTTCCCGACGAGCTGTAGGCGAGAACGAAGCGCTCCATCGTTTGCCGCGCGGCCAGCCCCGGTGAGAGCTTGCCGCCGAGGGCGGCCTCGATCTCGGCGTCCAGATCGATGACGGGGGGGGGGGGCGCGGAGGCGACCACGCGCGCGCTCCCGCCCCGCTGTGCCGGCAGCTCGGGGAGGGCGTGCTCCATCCGCAGGAAGGCGATGGCGCGTTCCACCGCCACGTTCGCGGCACGAGGATTCTGATGGAGCGCAACGAGCACATCGGGAGTGACCATCAGCCGCTCATGGTCGTCGCACATCGCCTCGGCAGCACGCTCGTCGGCTCGCTCGGCGAGGAGGATCGCCGACCGGTCGTTGAGGTTGCGGTGGTGCCGCACCAGCGCATCCACTGCGGGCTCGGCGCGGAACTCGACCAGAAATTCCAGCACCTTGGTGTGGGTGCGGTGACTGAGGGCGCCCGCCAGATTGGAGAGGCCGTTCAAGGTGGTGACCGCCAGCGCCCGAAGAGCGGAATCACCGGTGGCCGCGCAGACATACAGGAGCGCGAGTTGGACATCGGGCGTAGCCGGGAGGAGCCCGCGAGCCGCCGTCTGCCGCATCGAAAGCGGGGCATCCGGCCCCACCATGCCTCGCAGTTCGCTCGGCACGCCGAGTTTTTCCCACGGGATTTCGCTCATTGCCGCAGCTCCGAAGCGCGGCGCAGCCCGCGCAGGGTGAGCAACGGATCTATCGTGTTCACGCGCGTGCAGGCGCGCGCAATCCGCGTAGCGAGCCCCCCCGTTGCCACGCACCGGACTGGCACTCCGGCCTCGTTCTCCATGCGAGCCACCAGCGCATCCACCATGGCGGCGTGACCGAGCAGCGCCCCCGCCTGCATCGCCTCTACGGTGGAGCGCCCGATTGCGCGCGGCGGCACCACAAGCGGCACCTCTGGGAGCCTCGCGGTGCGCTCAACGAGCGCGCGAAGCGCGGTTGCCGCGCCGGGGGCGATCGCCCCCCCCACAAACCGGCCATCGGGGTGAACGAGGTCTACGATCGTGGCCGTGCCGAAGCCGACCGCCACCCAGGCCCCCGGCCCCCAGTCGAGGGCGCCGAGCACGTTCGCGAGGCGGTCGGGGCCCACAGCGGCGGGATCGTCCACCTCCACCCTGAGACCCGGTGCGTTGGTGCCGCTGAGCGCGAAGAAGGACGCGCCGAGTACGTTCGCCACGGCCTCCCACTGGGGCACGGCCGCCGGCACCACGCTCGCCAGCATCACCTCGGTGATCTCCGCCCCGCCCTCCGCTACCCACTTCACCCAGTCGCGGACCTCGTGCGTGGGCGCCTGTCGCACCCCGAACGCCTCGCCGCTCGACCACACGGCGATCGCCGTCTTGGTATTGCCGACATCCACGGTGAGAAGCATCTCCACCGCTAACCGCCCACCGCCCACCAGAATATGCCCGCTGCGTGTACGATCCCGCCACGCTGCGAATCATCCCCAGCCTTCGCGTGGCGCGCGTGCACGTGTTTCGCCACGGCGAAGTGGTACGTGGGCCCGAGCGGATGTGCCGCGGGCAAGCCGACGTGCAGCTGAGCACCGCGGGGATCGAGGCCTCAGCGCGGGTGGCCCGGAGGTTCCTCGACGAGTTCGGCGCGCCCGATCGGGTGCTCACCAGCGATCTCTCCCGCTGCACCGCCCTCGCCGACCGCTTCGGCGTGGAGCCGGAGCTCCTGCCCGGGCTGCGCGAGCAGGACATGGGAGAGTGGGAGGGCCGCACCTGGGCGGAACTCAGTCAAGCAGACGGCGCGGCCGTAACGGCGTACTGGGCAAATTACCTGCTGGCACAGCCCACCGGTGGCGAGAGATGGGTCGACACCGCCGAGCGTGTCCTCCGAACGTGGAAAGAGCTGGGAGAGTTGGAGGGGCGCGTGGTGGTGTGTACCCACGTCGGCCCGATTCGAGCCCTCCTGTGCGGGTGGCTGAACCTTGGCCCCGACCAAGCGCTGCGATTCGCCCCCGGCTACTGCAGCGAAACGCGGGTGCTCCTCGCCGAAGCGGGGGCTGTGATCGAACGAATGGGCGCGTAGTCGGCCCCGCTCCGCTCCCGTTCCCGCCGAATTGGCGCCAAAGCCGTGGATTGTGGTTACCGCCCCGCCGAGAGGTAAGAATGGACGGCGACAAGCTTCGGGCGTGGTGGTGGGCGCGGCAGGGGCTCGACGGCTCCTTCGCCGGAGCCTCGCCCGCCGCCATCCTCGAGCGCGCCGGCTGGATGCGATCCGTGGGCGGGGCCGGGCCGTACATCGGCATGCAGGCTCGAGCGGGCCTCTCGCGTGCGGAAGTGGAAGCCGCGCTGCTGGCCGGCGAAATCCAGGAGCTGCCCAGCGCGCGGGGCTGCACCTACGTGATCCCCGCGAGCGACTTCGCGGTCGCCCTTCAGGCCGGTCAGGGCGCGGGCGACGACGCCGACGCCGCCATGGCCCGGAAGTACCTCAACGTGACCGACGAGGAGCTCGAACGCCTTCACGAGGACGTGCAGGGCGCACTCGTGAGCGGCCCGCTCGACCCGAGATCGATCAAGGACAAGCTCGGCCCCGCCGTGCGCAGCCTCGGCCACGAAGGCAAAAAGCGCGGCCTCGCCACCACCCTGCCGCTGGCTCTCGGTTGGCTCCAATCCCACGGCCTCATCCGGCGCATCCCCATCGAAGGCCGTTTGGACCGTCAACGGTTCGTGTACACCCTCTGGCGGCCGGCGCCCATCAGCCGACCGATGCCGCCCGCCGAGCTCAACGCCGAGCTCGCAAAGCGGTTCTTGCGGTGGACCGGGCCGGCCCGCGCCGCCCAGTTCTCCGTGTGGGCCGGACTCGGCATCAAGAACGGCAAGCATGCGTTCGCCGCCATCGGCGCGGTCGTCGTGAGCGAAGACCGGTACGCCCTGCCCGAAGACATCGACGAAATCCAGGCCACGGTCGTACCTGCCGAGCCCCAAGTGCACTTCGTGGGCAACCTCGACGGGCTCTTCCTGCACCGCCGCGAGCTTGCCGCCCACATCCACCCGGAGGACCACAAACGCTCGATCCTCTCGGAGAAGGGGCTGCAAGCCGGCGGAACGTTGGCCGACCTTTCCAACCAGGCCATCGTCGACCGCGGCCGGATCATCGGAGTGTGGGACTACGACCTGCAACGAGAGGAATTGGCCTGGCGCACGTTCAAGCCCGCCACGGCGGCCGTGAAGGCGGCCGCGGAGCGCACGGAGGCCTACGTTCGTGATCAGCTCGGCGACATGCGAAGCTTCAGCCTCGACAGTCCCGACACGCGCGGCATGCGGCTCGCGGCGATCCGCTCCATCGAGTAGACTTACTTCGCCGCCGTGAACTGGTGCTGGCCGTGGTCGGCGCGGATGTCCGCAAAGTCCTTGATGTGGCCCCAGATGGCGGTGACGCCGCGGCGCATGTAGTCGAGGTCGTCGATCGAGTGGAGGTTCCGCAGTTGGTGACTGAGGAACTTCGGGTGCATGTACAGCTTGTAGAACTGCCCCGCCATCTGCACCACCTCCTGCTGGTTCATGTCGGTGAGGACGCAGGCGGGCTCGGTCATGTCGTAGCGATCGTAGTCGGTGGGATTGAACCGGATCCAGCCCATTTCCTGGCACAGCTTGAACAGCGGGGTGCCCGGGTACGGCATCACGACGGTGGCCTGAAGGTGATGGGCGTAGCCCTCGTGCATCAGGTACTTCGCGAGCCGGAGGGTTTCGTATGCGTCCTCCTTCGTTTCCCAGGGGTAGCCCACCATCATCGTGAGGTGGGGCTGCAGACCCGCCGAGCTCGCCATCTTGCAGCCCTCGATGATCTGTTCGCGGGTGAGCGACTTGTCGAGAATGTCGATGGTGCGCTCGCTGGCGCTCTCGATGCCGAGAATCAGCTTCCGGAAGCCCGCCTTCTTCATGAGGTGAACGTTCTTCTCCGTGAAGTAGTCAAAGCGGAAATTGCAGTCGAAGACGATCTCTTCGTTGATCTTTCGGTCGATCATCTCGTTGCAGAGCCGCGTGAGCCAGTTGCCGGTGGGCAACGCTCCGGTGTCGTCGAAGATGTTCTTGGCGCCGTAGCGCTTGATCAGCATCTCCATCTCGGTGGCGAGGTGCTCGGGAGAGACGGTGCTGAACTTGGGGTAGGTGACGGTCCACGAACAGAAGGTGCAGCGGCCGTACGGGCAGTCGCGGCCCGCCATCGTCCACATGAACGGCAGCCGGTACTTCCACTTCTCAAAATAGAGGTGGGCGTTGGTGAGGTCCCGATCCATGTACGGCAGCGACTCCAGAGAGTACTGGCTGTCGTAGGGCCCGGAATTCTGGAGTTGACCGTCGCTGTCCTTCCACCAGATTCCGCTTTCGAGCGCCTTTCCTTCGGTGAGGTGCCACACGATGCTGCGGAGTGAAAAGTCGTAGTCGCCACCGGTGATGCAGAAGTCGGTGTTGGAACACTCGAGGGTTTCGCCCGGATTGCCCGCGATGTGGTCGCCGAACAACACCACCTGGGCCCGATTGGCGATGGCCTTGATTCGATCGACGATCTTCCAGTGAATGCGCACCACCGGCGACTTCGTCTCCATCGCCACCAGCTCGGGCTGGAAATCACGTACGAGGCGATCAAACTGGGCCCAACTCTTCCGTTCCGCGATGCAGTCCACCCACATCACCTCATGGCCCATGCTCGCGAGCAAGGTGGCCGCCGAGGCAGGGATGCACGGATACAGGTAACTGGGCTCGGTGAACCACTGGAACTGGCGGTTCTGGGTGAGCATGGGGCTGCCCTTCGCCGACTCGATCGGGGGATAGCAGACCAGAACGCGCACACCGCCTCCGTTCCGCCAGATAGCCGCGGTCCCGACGGCGCGTCAACGGACATTGTGCCCTTCGGTACCCGCGGCCGCGAGATAAGTACACCCATGCACGACCGGGTTCTCGGCACCGCCTTCTCCTACGACGTCCGCATCGGATTCCACGAGTACGAGCGCCACATCCGGCAACGCATCGTCATCGACTTCGAAGCGGAGACCGAATGGCGGGAGGCCGCTCAGGCCGATCGCGCTCGGGGCATCGTGGACTACTACGAAGCCAACCTGAAGATCGGAGCGTTGATCCAAGGGAAGGAGTACCGCCTGATCGAGGCCGTGGCGGAAGAGGTGGCGCGCCTCCTCGTCACGGCATTCCCGGTGGAACGGGTGCGGGTGCGGGTAACGAAAGCGCCGTTCGACATGCCCAACGTGGGGAGCGTAGCGGTGGAGTGCCTGCGCACCCGCGCCGATTTCGCCTGACGATGCGGGTGATCAGCAACACGGCCATCGCACTCGACGGGCGCATCGCGACCGCCCAGTACGATCACGTGGCGCTGGGTACCCCGCTCGACCGCGCCTACATGAGCGTGCTCCGCGCCCGAAGTGACGCCGTGCTGGTCGGCGGGCGTACCTTCCGAAACTGGCCCCTTCCGCTCGTTCCCGACGCGGCGGCCCTGCAGCTCCTCGAGGAACATAATTTTCCCGACGGGGAGGCCCCTCCCATCGAGGGCCGGCGCTGGTTCAACGCCATCGTCACCCGCACGGGCGAGCTGCCGATGCACGGGCGTTTTTGGTCCGATCCGCGCGTGATGCCGCTCGTGTACTCGCCGGGCACCTTGCTCGTACCAGGCGCGGTGCCGGGTGTGTCCGAGCCCGCCGCGATCGCCGCCGATCTCGCGCGGCGCGGAGTCCAACAACTCCTGCTGGAGTGTGGCGGCAACCTCCTCAGCCAGTGGCTTGCAGCTGGCCTGGTCGACGACGTCTACTTCACGCTCTGCCCGCTCGTGCTCGGAGGGACAGGGGCGCCCTCGCTCGTGGACGGCCCGGGCTTCAGCTGGGCGAGCGCCCCCCGCTTGGAGCTGCGCCACGCCCACCACGTTGGGAACGAGCTGTTCTGCCGGTACAGCGTGCGTCGGTCCTAGTTCCGGCTGATGCGCCCCGCACGCTCGTAAGTGCACCCAGACCAGAGGTCTACCCCGACTTACGAGCGCGCCCGCGCCGGGGCGGGGCGCCGAGTGCACCAAACTCAGTCCGCGCCGCGCTCCACGAACGCTCCTTCCGCGCTCACCGGCTGCCCCACCGACCCCAGCGCTGCGGCGACCTCGGCGAAACGAGCCGCTTCCAACCGGCCCACCCCCGCGTCACCGGTGACATACGCCTTCTGGCGCTCGGTGACGCAGGTCACCCGCTCCACCGTCATCTCCTTGTTCAGCTTGGTGATCTCGGCGTTGGCGACGGTCGGATCGTCCAAGTAGTGCCTCCATCCCTCGGTGCTCGCCCGCACGAAGTCGCTGACCCACGGCTCGGCCTTCTCGCTGCCGTTCACGACCGCCAACGAAGCGTAGGGGTTCCACCCCGCCTCCTTCGCAGGCAGGAACCGGACTTTGACTCCCTGCGCCTCCGCGAGGCAGGGCTCGCTGGTGACGTACGCCTGCTGGGCCAGCTCCGCGTTCGCCACGAACGGCGCAATCGTGCCCGTGGTGGGGACCAGCTCCACCTTGCCCTCCCAGCCGAACTTCGCCCAGATGAACTGCTGAAAGGGCGATCCCGCCTCCGCAGCGACCGGCCCCCGAACCTCCGCGTAGGCTGCCGGCCCAGGGTCGTGAACGAGAAGCCCCACCGGCGAGTCCTGGAACCCGGCGAAAACCGCTACGGCATCAAGCCCGCGAGCCCGCCGCACCAGCAGATCATCCGCTCCGGAGATCGCGACCTGAGCTCGCCCGCCTGCCAGCAGCTCGAGCACGGGAGCGCCCGGACCTCCGGGAAGGATGGTGACGTCGAGGCCGGCCTGCTGGTAGAGGCCGCGCAGCGCGGCGTCGTAGAAGCCTCCGAATTCGGGTTCGGGGTACCAGTTCAGCGCTACCACGACGGTGCGCAACGCCGGCGCACTCGGTTCGGGAGGGGGCGTTTCGGTGGCGGCGCAGGCGAGAACGAGAACGAACATGGCGCTCACGTAGCCCGAGGCCCCCGGATCAGTCGAAGCGCCACCCGGCACCGCCCCACACCGACACCAGCGGGAGCGGCTCAAAGGCGGGTTCGCCGCCACCTCGTGGCACCTCAATCCCGGCTCCCACGACCGCGTTCGCGACCACCTCCAGCCCCGCCGTTACCGGGATGCGCCCCTTCAGGCCTACCCCGAGGTACCACGGAAAGAGCGGCCCGATGGTGGCCTGAACCCAGGGAAGGCCGACGCCCACGTGAGGATAGACGAACGTGCGGGTGCTGCCATTCCCAGTGGGTAGTTCGTGGTAATCGCCGGTAGCGAGCTGCCCGATCACGCCCGCGCTGCCCGCGAAGAGTCCCGAGCGGTACTCCACATCGGCGAGCAGCGCTGTCGAAGCGGCGTTCACCGTGCTCTCGGAATGCGGCGCACCGGCTGCCACGTTCAGCAAGAACCAGTCGCCGGTGGACATCCAGCCCGCACCGGCCGCCACGTGCACCGCCAACGGCGGCGCGGCTGCCCGCGCTGGCGCCACGAGGGGCACAGCCTCCGCGCTCCCTCGATCGACCCGCACCAGCAGGGGGCGGCCGCCGTTCGGGCGGGCAAGGTAGACGGGCTGATTCGCGCCCGCGATGGGCACCTGGGCCTCTGGAGGCACCGCCCATGCACCCCCTCGGTCGAGCAACTTCACCAGCTCGTCGCGTTCGCGCGGACCAAACGGCGCCTCCGCCCGCATGGTGGCCCCTTCCGACAGCACGGCATCTCCGCTGAGTATCTCCACATCGCCCACGCGCACCGTGAAGAAGTGGCGGCCGGGAACGAGGAGCGTGCGGCTGCCGCTCGTGGCCGCCACCTGCTTGCCGTCGAGCCAAACGTCGGCGCCTTCGGCCAGCCGGCCGATCTCGAAGCTCGCTGCGGGCATCGCACCCACCAGCGCACGCACACCATCGTAGCCGAGGCGCTGCGGCTTCTCCGGAAGGTCGCGCATGTCGGGGTTCGCGGTGCCGCGTAGCGCGACGGCATCTACCCAGGCGGCAGGTACGATGGCGGGACCGACCACGGCCCGGTAGGGAGCCGCGCCGGCGTCGCTACCAAGCCGCTCGCCGAAGTACCGATGCACCGCGTTGCCTAAGAAGCACTCGGCCGCGAACAACAGTTCGGCGTCGGCGTCGGAGCGCAGGAGCGTGACATCGGCCGTCGCCTTGCTGAGGCGCGCCATGATCTGCAGTTCGCCGTCGAACTCGGCGAGGAGCGGGCGCACGGCCAGCAGCTCGACACGCAGTTGCTCCAGAGCGGCGGAAGGGTCGCCCGACGCCGGCGCCGACATCAAGTGTTCGAGCGGCAGCGACTTCGCACCCTGAACGGTGCGCGCAAGGGCAGCGGTGTCCTCCGGTGAAGGCGGCGCCACCCAATACACCCGGTCGGCGAAGGCAACGGACACCAGCGTGAGAATCAGCGACATGCGAGCGTGCCCCCCTCAAGTGTGCACTCCACCTTCCGCGGCTCCTGCACGTTCACCGTCGTTGTGGCCCCGGCGGCGCGAACGGAACAGGTGCCGGCCGGAAAGTTCTGCAGGAGGGCGTTTCCGTAGCCGCCGGAGGACACGTCACCACACTGCACTTCGATGCGGTCTGAGCTCCCACCGAGCACGAACTTCGCCGAGCGCAGGAGCTCCGATGGTGCAACGGGCGGCGACACGCTCACGGCGACGGGAGCGGCAGGGGCGGGGGGTGGGCCCGAGCCGGTGTTGGAAAAGGCCGGCGGCGCGGCCGTGAGACCGGCCGCGGGCCCAGGCGGCTCTTCCACCGGCACCTCGGCCCCCGCCTCCGACGGAACCGCCACGGCGGCTGGCACCCCTTCCTCCACCGGAACCGCGACCGGTGGCGTCGTCCGTCGCCCCTCCCGCGCATCCCGCTGATCTGGGCGGGTGGCCATCCAGCCGATTGCGGCCACCAGCCCCACGAGCGCGAGTGCGCCCGCGATCCAGGCAGCCCGCTTCAAGCCGCGTGGCGAAGGTGCACTCTCGTCCGCTTCATTGTTGAAGGTGTCTGCGCTCAACCGCGGCAACGCCGGAGCGGGTGCGCTCCCGCCTTCGGGGAACACCATCGTTTCGGAGTTCACCACGGCACGCCCGCTCACGTCGCTTTCCGCGAACACGCGGCCCGCCACTCCCGAGTCGTCGGCCCCTGAGCGAGCGAGCATCGGCACCACCTGGCCACTCCACGCCGAAAGTCCCAGCTCGGTGCGCCCTTTCAACAGCTCCCGAGCGCGCTCCTCCACGACTCTTGCGGAGGGCCGATCATCCGCTTCATACGCAAGCAGTTCTCGCAGAAGCTGCGCGATCTCGCCGCCTGCGATCGCCTCCACCTGCTTGCACGCCATCTCTAGCTGCACCTGCTGCTGCGCGGGGCCGAGCTCACAGCGGCCGTAGCCTCGGCCCAACAGCAGCTCGCACAGCACCACCCCGAGCGAATACACGTCGCCCGCGCTGGTCTCGGCGCCGCCGAGTAGCCGCTCGGGGCTCATGTAGCCGATCGAGCCGTAGCGAACGCGCTCCGTCTTCGACTCGCGCCCCGCGAAGTCCGCGCGGGCCACGCCGAAGTCGAGCACCTTCACCTCGCCCTCCGAGGTGACCCGGATGTTCGACGGCTTGATGTCGCGGTGCACCACGGCCAGCGGGCGGTCGTCCTCGCCGGGCGTCTCAGCGGCGGCCCAGAGTGCCGCGGAAACGGCGAGTGCAACCTCTAAAGCGGCGCGCGGCGAGAAGGCGGGGAGGTCTGCGCCCGGAGGGGGCGTAACGACACACTCCAAGTCCACCCCCTCGACGTACTCCATCAAGAGCGCCCAGCGCCCGTCGAGCCGCAGGAGATCGTCCACCCGGACGATGTGCCGGTGCTGCAGCCGCCCGAGGAGGCGGGCTTCGTCGCGCAGTCGCGTACTCGCGTCGCTCTGCTGGTCCCAGGTGGGGTTCAGGAGCTTCAGGGCCACTCGCCGCCGGAATCCACCGGAGCTCTCCATCTCGGCGAGGTACACCGTGCCGAAGCTGCCCACGCCGAGGGTGCGTTGCAGCTCAAAACGGCGCCCGAAACTCGCGGTGGCCGGTTCAGCCACCGGTATCGCCGGTGTCGCCGGCCGTGTCGCCGCCGCCGGTGTCCCCACCGTAAACCACGTTGGGGGTGCCCAGATCGCAGGTGCCCGTGCCGTCTACCGTCACGTTCAGCAAGAGGGTGTCTTCGTAGAGATTCCCGTCCTCGTCCTGAT